>JAMWDD010000025.1 GCA_023818885.1 Candidatus Omnitrophota bacterium
GAAGAGCAGGAATCAATAATTGCGCAATTTTAAAATATATTATCAGCCCTCCCACATCAACTATAGAGGTGGTAATTGGGCCGGCTAATACTGCTGGGTCAAGGCCAATTTTCTTAGAGATAAAAGGCAGGCTTATGCCAGTAAATATTGCCAAAAGTACAATCAGGCACATCGCCAAACCCGCTACCAGAGCCACTACGGGGTCAGACTGAAGGAGTCTTGCGCGCAGGAATGCCACTGTGCCGACAATCAGGCCCATAATTAGGGCTGCTGCCAGTTCTAATTTTACCACGCGCTTAAAATTATGAAAACTGACATCGCCGGTGGCAAATCCTCTGATAATGGTAATAGATGTCTGTGCACCGGCATTACCGCCCGTATCCAGTAACATGGGTATAAAGAATGTCAGCGCTATAACTGTGGATAAGGCATGCTCAAATGTCTTTAATACAGTACCGGTTAAGAAATCAAATATCAATAATAAAATTAGCCATCCGGCACGGCGACGAATAAGCTCACCAATGTTTGTAGTGGCATATCTTATTTCTGTTCCTCCCTCCGGCCCCATTTTACCAATTTCGTAAAACTCTTTGGTAGTTTGGCGTTTAATAATATCTGCCACATCGTCAAAGGTAATCACCCCGACTAATTGATTCTGGTCATTTACTACCGGACAATCCAAGAGGTCATATTTAGTAAATTGGCTTGCTATTTCTTTTACCTCTGCATTTACATTAAGTTTTATCAATTCTGCATCGCTCATAATATCTTTAATAAGCATATCCGGAGGCGCAGTAATTAACTCCTGTATTCCCACCACGCCAATCAAATGCCAACCCTCATCTATTACATAAATTGAATATACACTTGCACGCATCGCCGCCTTTTTACTTTCTTGCAAATGTAAAATTGCCTTGCGGGCGGTCATATCTTTTTTTACGGCAACGAATTCCGTGGTCATAAAACTCCCGGCAGTGCCTTCTTTAAAAGTAAGCAGCGTCCGCACATCTTCCACTTCTTCTTTCTTCATCAGGCCAAAGAATTTCTTAATAATTTTCTGGGGCAGGTCTTTAAAAAGTCGGGCACGCTCATCAGCCGCCATTTCATTTAAAATTTTTCCTACCTCTTCATTGTCAAGATTGTCCAATAGATATTGCCTTTCCTTAAAATCTAAATCCTCAAAGACCTCAATTGCCTTTTTAAAAGTCAACAACTTAAAAATTAAAATCTTCTCCTGCGGTTCTAATCTACTCCAGCCCTCGGCAAGGTCTACCGAATGCAGTCTGTTAACAAGAACTTTTAACTGCGGGAAATCGCGGCTCGCAAGGAGTTCCTTTATCTCGGGGAGAAAAAGGGCGAAAGTCCTCAATAAACTTCTTTCCGTGTAATTTTTGGTATATTTAGTAATGCGTGTCTGTGTCATATGGCTTTTTATTTTATAACTTTAGAAAAAAAAATCAATTATTTATTTAACAAAAAACCCAGTCCCCTGCACGCAGGGGACTGGGTTATCAATACCCTTTTAATTTATTTCTTTGACTTCACTTTCTCAAGCAAATCGCGGATGTATTTTTCTGCAATCTCTTTGCAACCCAAACCAAAGGCCAAAGCCACCGCTAAACCCAAAGAGGCCAAAATAATCAAAATAATGCGCTCCAGTATCAAAATACCGGTTATCTGCAATTGTTCTAACGCGATAATTATTGCAAAGACAATCGTAATTACTTCGGAAATTTTGCCTAACAGTTTTGCCTGGGTAATACCGGCGTTGGCTGCCACGGTCTGCACTAAGTTGCTTAATAGAGTAGCCGCAAACAAACCCAAAATAAGAATAAATACCGCTGCAATAACATTGGGGATGTAAAGAATAACCTTGTTTAACAAATCCGCTGCGGTGCTCAGGCCAATGGCATTCACGGCAAAAACCAAAGTAACGAGTATCACAATCCAATAGCAAGCCACCCCTATTAATTCGGAAAGCGTATAGGTAATCCCGCCTTTTTGGATGACATCAGTTATCTTGGCATCATCTGCCCATTTATCTAACGGAATGGCCTTTAAGACACGGATAATCAACCACTTAATTGCCCGGGCAATAAGCCAGCCCACTACGAGTATAAAGATAAAAAGTAATAGATTTGCCACAAAATTGCCTATCTGACCCAGTAATGTTCTTACGGGCTCAATAAGCGTGCTCTTTAAATCCATCCCTCACCTCCTGTATCTTTGTCTATCACAAATAGATAGACAGGTTAACTTTATCATAATCTTGGAGTTATGTCAAGTATTATTCCATAAATTTCACTTAAAATTCTAAGGTCATTCCATCATAAGCCGCGATGACATCTATGCCTAACTTATGTTTTAGTTCTTCGGCCTGAATATGGGGTTTTGCCCTTAACATAGTCATACCGAAATGAGTTAAGATGGCTTGTTTTGGCTTGATCTCCCGGATGAGTTCCTCTGCATCGGATAAACAAAGGTGGTCTATGCCCGGCCGCGGCTCATAAAATACCACGCAGATAATAATTATATCGGTTTTATAACAATCTATCAGTTCCTTAAAATATTTTGTATCGGCAATAAGAGAAACACTTGTATCTTTAATTTTAAATTTTAGGCCATAGGTGATCGCAGGATGGATATGTCTTCGGCCGGTAGAAAACTTAAAATCTCCCACCTGATAAGTGGTATTTTCTTCTAAAATCTCAAAGCGCTCTACAAAATTCCTTACATGTCTTAAGATAACCGGGTCTTCTTCTAAGGCGTCCGGAGGACAAAAGACAATCCCTCTTTTTTTAAATCCTCCCTCCGTCATCGCCTCAATCATCACATTGATATCATTGGCATGGTCAAGGTGCCGATGTGTCAGAATAATTGCGTCCAGCATTGAGGGGTCAAGCTTCGGTTTGCTAGAAGCGCAACGCACAATACTGCCCGGGCCGGGGTCGATGAGGATATGCTTGCCGCAACTAGAAATCCATAATCCACCGGATGCGCGCAACTGCCTAATCATTACAAACCGCGCACCCGCAGTGCCAAGAAATTTGATGAACTCTTGAGAATCTTCTTTCTTTCGTCTGGGCATTTATTTTAACCAGATTTTTCGCAATTCCTCGTTTATCTTGGACATCTGGGAATACGACAACTTAAATTCATCTAAATCAGAAGACGCCTTTCTTGGGGCCTTTGATTTTGCAATAAACTCCTCAACGCTTAAAGGCCTTGCCCCGCGCGAACGGATAAAGAATATTATCTCTTTATCATCAGAAACCACTACCATTTCTTTCGGATTTTTCGCCTTACTTACTAATTTTTTAATTTTCTCATCAGCGGATTCATTTTTTGTAAAAATTATTTCATAGGAACTGCTCAATTTAGATGAAAAAACCTCACCTGAGCCATCAAAGATAACCGTGACCTTGTTGCGTTGACTGCCACAGAGTTTATGGCGCTCAATAAAATTTAGAAGGCCGCGCCGGCCTTCATTTAAATCTTTGTGGCTTACGGAAAACTTAGGATGCTTGATGATGTTGTATCCGTCGATAATGTAGTGTGGAGACATAGACCAAACCCGCAATTATGCCCACAACGAAGATAAAGAAATCATTGACCAAGGACATGGCAAACCCCAGGTCCTTGCTTAAACCGATTTTAGAAAACAAGATTACAGTAGTAGCATCGCGTACCCCCAATCCTCCAATAGAAATCGGTAGCATCGTAATTGCGCTCACCACCGGGACAAAGATAAAAAAATAAATCGGCCTTATGTTTATCCCTAAAGCGCGGGCAATAATATAACAAACCACAAACTGACCTGCCTGAAGCATCAGAGAACAAAATAGGTTTTTAAGCAAAACAATTTTTTTATGCCGGAAGATATATATTTCGTGGTGGAGGCCGACGATTATTTCTTTCAATTTGCTCTCAAAAGGTAGATGCAGGAGCGCCTTTGTCTTACTGTATAAATAACTATTAAATACTATTAATAATATCGTTACTAAGATAAAGGTAAGTATGCCGGTAATCAAATAGATATCTTTATCCAGTTTTAGATTATAACCAAACGCTAATGCCACCAGCACAATAATCATCAAGCCCACATAACCGCTTAACCTATCCAGAAAAACGGTGGCAATGATTTCCTTGGGTTTATTGGTGTGGCGGGTCAGATCGATGCTCCTCATAAAATCTCCACCGATACTTGAGGGTAGAAAAAGATTGGCAAATATCCCGCCGCAAAAAGAACTTAAAATTCTCTTCCGCCAGATATGCACCTCTGCACCCTCCAGAAGCATTTCCCAGCGATAAAGGGCTAAAACATAAGTCAACAAAAAAAGAAAAAACGCCACAAACAACAATACGGAATCAGCTTTCTCTAAGACCTCAAAGAGTTGAGGCGTGGCGAATTTAGAGAATAAAAAAATCAGCAATAAGATGCTGATAACAATCCTTAAAATAACGATGGTAAATCTTCCCAATTTAGTAATTTTCTAAACCCAGGCCCTTAAACGCCTCTGTAAGGCATCGTACTCTTGCCATAATTCCTCAGGGAAATCCTTCTTAAACTGCCTGAAGAATTTCTTTATCTCTTTCAATTCTTCCTGCCATTCTTTTTTATCTATTTTAAAAAGTTGCTCTAAGGTCCCCGGCGGCAACTCTAAACCGCTCATATCAATATCGGAAATAAAAGGTATGTAGCCGATCGGGGTCTCTTGAGCCCCTACCTTACCTTGGCAGCGCTGTAAAATCCATTCCAGAATCCTTAAATTTTCACCAAAACCCGGCCACAAAAAATTACCCTTTTCATCAGTCCTAAACCAATTTACATGAAAAATCTTAGGCGGATGCGTCATTCTCTTCCCCATCTCCAGCCAATGTCGAAAATAATCCGCCATATTGTAGCCGCAAAAGGGAAGCATCGCCATTGGGTCCCGCCGCACCTGACCAACCTTGCCCATCTGGGCAGCGGTTATCTCTGAGGCCATGGTGGCGCCAATAAATACACCGTGCTGCCAACTAAAAGATTCATAGACCAGGGGAGTGAGGTGTTTCCGGCGACCACCAAAGACAATTGCAGAAATAGGCACGCCGTGATGTTGCTCCAATCTAAAAGAAGCCGAAGGACAATTTAAAATAGGGGCAGTAAAACGACTGTTGGGATGGGCCCCTTTTATTGGTTCTCCCTTATTATCCACCATCCCTGGCCTCCAAGGATTACCCTGCCAGTCAATTCCCTCCTCGGGAACTTCTCCGTCTGCTCCCTCCCACCAGACCGTTCCATCGGGTTTTAAAAGGACATTGGTGTAAATAGTGTTTTTCTTAATAGTTTGAACCATATTAGGATTGGTCCTGGAATTAGTACCCGGCGCTACTCCAAAAAATCCCGTCTCAGGGTTGATTGCCCAGAGCGCTCCATCCGAGTCAATGCGCATCCAGGCAATATCATCTCCTACCGTCCAGATTCTATAATTTTTTGCTTTTAATCCTTCCGGCGGAACCAGCATCGCAAGATTTGTCTTACCGCAGGCACTGGGAAAGGCTGCCGCAATATAACCGATATGACCATTTGGCTCCTCAATGCCCATAATCAACATATGTTCGGCTAACCAGTGTTCTTTGCGGGCAATGAAACTGGCGATGCGCAAGGATAAACATTTCTTTCCTAAAAGCACATTTCCGCCGTAGCCGGAGCCAACACTCCAGATAGTATTATCTTCAGGAAAATGTAAAATAAGTCTTTTATTTATATCCAGTTGTGCTTTGGAATGCAGACATTTGGTAAATTCTCCGTCGGTACCTAACTGCCTCAATACCGCCTCTCCTGTCCGCGTCATAATCATCATATTTAAAACTACATATATGGAATCAGTCAACTCTACACCAATTTTGCTAAAAGGCGAACCAATGGGTCCCATAGAAAAAGGAATTACATACATGGTCCTGCCTTTCATTGCGCCTTCTAAGATGGCCTTTGCCTTTTTATAAGCCAGACGCGGAGACATCCAGTTATTAGTGGGACCGGCATCGCGTTTCTTCTTTGTACAGATGAAAGTAAGGTGTTCTGTCCTTGCCACATCGTCTTTGGCAGTGCGATGAAGGAAACAATCGGGGAGTTTTTCCTGATTGAGCTGGATGAGTTCGCCGGTTGATTTTGCTATCTCTTCCAGTTGTTTCTTTTGAGATTCAGAGCCGTCTATCCAGACAATATTATCCGGCTTGCAGAGCCGACTTACCTGCCTAATCCAATTCTTTAATTTTTTATGGCGTGTCATAAATCTCAAGACCGCCCCTCATTTATAAGGAGCAATGTATTGATGCGCGCTATGCGCGGCAATTGCCCCATCGCCACAGGCAGTAACTACCTGTCTTAAAATTGCGGCGCGACAATCGCCAGCCGCAAAAATTCCTTCTGCCGATGTCTTTAAATTTTCATCTGTAATTATAAAACCATCTTTATCTAAATTCAATGTCGTTTTTAAAAATGTGGTGTTCGGCTGTATACCGACGAAGATAAATACACCCTCGCAATTTAAGGAAGTTGAGGCATGGGTTTTAACATTTTTTATTTTTACAGTGGAAACCCTATCTTCCCCCATTATTTCCTCCACAACGCTATCTAAAACAAAATTTATTTTTTTTGACCTTTTTGCCTCTTCTTCTAAAATATGGGAGCCACGAAATTCGCTTCGGCGATGGATTATATAAACTTTCTTTGCATAACGGCTCAAAAATATCGCCTCCTCCAAGGCGCGGTCTCCTCCTCCCACTACACAGATTTCTTTGTTTTTAAATAATGGCCCATCGCAGGTTGCGCAATAAGAAATACCCCTACCTATAAATTTATCTTCGCCTTTTACCCCTAAGTTTCTTGCAGAAGCGCCGGAAGCAACAATAACGGCTTTTGCAAAGAAAACCTCTTCTGGGCTAAAAACTTTCTTCAGAGTATTATCAAATTCTATTTTTACTACCTCCTGCATTAAAATCTTAACGCCCACGTTCTCCACCTGTTTTCTCATCTTCTCAATCAACGCATTCGTCTCTATGCCAGCCGGAAAACCCGGAAAATTTTCTATTTTTTCCGAAAGGATAATTTGGCCGCCTACTACTGCCTTTTCTAATATTAATGTAGAAAGGCCATATCGACCAGCATACAAACCAGCGGTTAAACCCGCCGGACCTGCGCCAACAATTATGAGTTCATACATCTGCTTACCTCATTATATATTTCTTCGGCCTTATATGAACTGCGCACAAGAGGGCCAGCTAACACTGCCTTAAAGCCCAGAGATAAGGCCACCTGACGATAATAATCAAATTGCTCTAAACTGATAAATTCTTTGATGGGATAATGATTTTTTGAAGGGCTTAAATATTGGCCCAAGGTCAATATATCGCAGTTTACCTTTCGTAAATCCTTTAAAACCTCTACAACTTCTGACTCTTTCTCACCCATCCCCAAGATAAGCGAAGATTTGGTAAATATCTTCGGATTTAATCTTTTTATATTTTCCAAAACTCTTAACGAAATAAAATAATCCGCCTGGGGCCTTACTTCTTTATAAAGCCGCCAAACGGTCTCTAAATTATGTCCTATTATAGCGGGCTGAGTATCTACAACCTGCTTGAGAAGCTGGCATCTTGCCTGAAAATCGGGAATTAAAAGTTCTATCTTTACGCCGCATAAATTTTTATGGAGATTACTCACCACATTGGCGAAATGTCCGGCACCGTGATCCGGCAGGTCATCGCGGGTTACAGAAGTTATAACTATATATCTTAAGCCCAGGGCCTTTGCCACATTTACGATACGTTCTGGCTCTTGCGGATGCGGTGCCTTTAGTTGCCTGTTTTTCTTTACCGCACAAAAAAGACAACCGCGACTGCAGACATCGCCCAAAATCATAAAGGTAACCGCGCCAGACCTAAAACAAGCCGTTAAATTTGGACAAGCGGCACTGACACATACCGTATTTATCCCCTTTTCTTTAAGATATGCGAGTTTCGCAAATGTATCCCGGCAAGGCAGTTCTTGCTTGAAGTAAACAGGAAATCTGATCATTTAAAACAGGAAATAAAACATCTAAAGGAGCGGTCAAAATTCTTTTCCACCGCGGCTGGGAAAAAGCAACCCGGGATTTGTTTTAAACGGCGATGGTAAGCCACGCATTCACAGCATATGCCCTTGCGACTACAGGGCTCGTAGGTACAGGTGCAATTTTTAAGATTTTCTTTTTGATTCGGACAGGTCTTCATTATTTAATTAATCCTTAGGCCGATTTTTTATATCCACATGCACAATCTTTGCCTTCAGTTTATCTATCTTTTCTTCTTCCACAATGGCATAGGATACAATAATCACCTCATCACCCACATAACCCCAGCGCGCTGCTGGGCCATTAAGACATATTGTGCCTGAGCCCCTTTTTGCCTTTATGGCATAAGTCTCAAACCGCAAGCCATTATTAAGATTGAATACCTCTATCTTCTCACCCGCAACTATATTTGCCTTCTTAAGAAGCAATTCATCAATTGCTAAACTTCCTTCGTAATGAAGATGCACACCGGTAATCCTTGCACGGTGTATTTTTGATTTTAATACTGTGCGTAACATTTTTACCTCTCTTGCCAAACCCTATTCTCCTACCCTAAATATCTGAGGGCTAGAAATTATTTTAATAATTTCAAAATTGTCTGACCAAATTCTTTGGCCGCCGTTGGGCCGCTGGCAGTAACAATTTTGCCATCTTCTTCCACGGCCTTACCTGTATAAAGAGCACCCTGCCGCTTTAGTTGTCCTGCCTCAGAAGACCAGACGGTTGCCCTTTTACCTTTTAACAGGCCCGCGTTAGCCAGCGTAACGGGCGCAATACAAATCGCTCCCAAAACCTTATCTTGGGCGATAATTTCTTGGGCAATCCGATGGGCAAGGGGGTCATCCCAATATTGACTCGCCCCTACTCCGCCCACAAATATCACCGCATCAAAATCATCTACCTTTACCTGAGTGAGAGTTACATCGGGACTAACTATTGCACCCAGCATGCCTTTTGCCCGGCTGGTAGTAGTAGAAGCAACCGTAACACTGATTCCTGCCTCCTCCAAAATCTTCTTGGGCTCCAAGAGTTCTTCATCACGAAAACCCTCCGGGGCAATAATCATTACCACTTTTTTCATCTTTACCTCCTGCGCGAAAACAATGCCTCCTCCTAGAATAGCCACGACAATATAAATTATGACTTTTTTCATTTTAATCTTCTTTTCATTAATAAATACGCCTCTTGGGCAATCATCAACTCTTCATCTGTATGGATAACCAATACCTTGGGTTTCTTCTTTAAATGAGAAAACAGTCCCCTGACAATCACCCTCCTTACATTTGCCTGGTTCTCTCCAATTCCTGCGGTAAATACCAGCGCATCTACGCCGCCCAGAATAGCAGTATATGCGCCAATATATTTCCTGATGCGATAAATAAATATCTTCTGGGCCAATCTTGCCCGCTTATTCTCTCTTCTGGCTTCTCTTTCAATCAAACGCATATCATTGCTAATGCCCGATATACCCAAAAGACCGCTGTGTCTATTTAAAATATCCTCCATCCGTTTTAAACCTATTTTTTTTCTGCGCATAATGTAGAATATCGCTGCCGGATCAATATCGCCACAACGCGTACCCATCACCAAGCCTTCTAAAGGCGTAAAACCCATACTCGTATCCACGGATTTGCCAAATTTTATCGCAGTAATACTTGCACCATTGCCTAAATGGCAGGTAATTATCCTTAATTTACGAAATGGCTTCCTTAATATTTCGGCTGCACGCCTTGCCACATATTCATGGCTGGTACCGTGAAAGCCATATCTTCTCACCCCTAACGCCTTATAATATTTATAAGGAAGGCCGTAAATATAAACATAATCTTTTAATGTCTGATGAAAAGCAGTATCAAATACCGCTACCCCGGGTATGCCCGGTAAAAGTTTTTGGCAGGCTAAAATGCCGGCGAGATTTGCCGGGTTATGTAAGGGTGCCAGACCCAAACATGATTTTATATCCCGCAAGACCTTGGAATTAATAATCACCGGTTGTCTGAATCTTTCTCCGCCATGAACCACCCGATGGCCGACACAGGAAACCTTATTTACCTTCTCTAAAATCAACTTAAGCCCGAGATAATGATTTTTTATCTTAGAACCTTTCTCGCCAATATGCTCAATGATACCCTGAGAAATAACCCTTTCTTCTGGCATCTTAAAAAGTTTGTATTTTATAGAAGAACTCCCGCTGTTTATGACCAGTATATTCATGTCTTAATTTAACCTTGTGCACGAATAGCAGTTACCGCCACCGTATTCACAATCTCATCAATACCGCAACCACGGGATAAATCACTGCACGGCTTCTTTAAACCAATGAGCAACGGGCCGATAACCATTGCCTTTGCCAGGCGCTGGGTAAGTTTATAAGCGATATTGCCTGCCTCCAGGTCAGGAAAAATCAGCACATTAGCCCTTCCTTTTAATGGACTATCCGGACATTTAATCTCGGCAACCTCAGGCACGATTGCCGCATCAACTTGTAACTCACCATCAATAAGCAAATCCGGCCGCATCGTTTTTACCTGCGCCAATGCCAACCTGACCTTATCAATCAACGCTCCTTGCGCTGAACCTTTTGTAGAATAACTTAAAAGTGCAACCCGCGGTGTAATCTCCAATACCTTTCCCGCCATCTCTGCTGTCGCAACCGCGATGCGCGCCAACTGTCCTGCAGAGGGTTCAGGCACAATCCCACAATCAGCAAAAATAAAAGTCCCTTCTTCGCCATAGACGCAATCTGGCACAATCATTATAAAACAACTACAAGCAATTCCAATGCGCTCATCAATCCCTAAACACTGTATGGCTGCCCGTGCCACGCTAGAAGTGGTGTGCGCTGCACCCGCCACAAAACCATCTGCCAGGCCTTCGCGCGTCATCATCGCAGCATAATAAAGCGGCTCATCTATAATCTTCCTTGCCTCCTCCTCATTTATGCCTTTTGCCTTGCGCAGTTGATAATACTGCTGACTGAATTTTTCTTTCCATTCCGGTTTGACTTTACCCTTATCTAAAACCAGAACCTGGGCAATATTCTCTTTTTCTATAATCTTTGCGGCTGCGATGATTCGTCTATCCTCTGCCTCAGGCAGAACAATGGTCTTTTTCTCTTTTTTTGCCCTTGAATAAATCTTCTCAATTACATTCATCTTAAATCGCTTTTAAAAACTTATCTATATCTACGTAATCCGCGATTAATTTTACGATGATATCAATCTTTTCTTTATCCTGTGGCTGGATTTTAACGGTTAAATCATGTACCAAGGAAGCAACGGTATAAGTATCGGATTTAGAAAATAATACCGGGATATTGCGGCTGGCAAATGTGTCTAAAAGTTCTTTCTCAACACTAAAGCCGCCCGTAAGAATAATACCCGAGATCCTTGAATCCTTGTCCTGGAATTCCAAGGCAGAATTTAATATATCCAGTCTGTCTCCGGGGGTAATCAATAAAAACTGGTCAACAAAATATTTGACTGCATCTTTTGGCTGCATTGCGCCCACCACAATTTTGGCCACGCGGTTTTCCAATGCATTTTCTGCGCATAAGAGTTTAAAATCGGTCTCTTCTAAAATCTGTCTTATTGTCGGATAGGAAAGTTCGGGATGATAGGGTATCACCCCTAAAACCTCTATCCCCTTTCTTTTTAAACCCTCTCTTACTAATTTATTTATCTTATCAAACTTTTCTGGTAAGACCTTATTAATGATGACGCCGGCTAATTTTACACCTTCTTTCTCAAATAATGCCCGGTTCAGAAGAATCTCATCAATTGGCCGGCCGATTCCGCCGGAGGAAATAATTACCACTTTTGAATGCAGGAGCTTTGCCACATAGGCGTTGGAGTGGTCAAAGACCGAACCCACGCCGGCGTGACCCGTGCCTTCAATTATTACCATCTCCTGATTCTTCTTAATGCGCCGAAATGACTCTTTAATGTGCCTGGTAATCTCACCTTTATCCGGCTTCAGGAGATATTTTTCCGTAAAGCCCTTTTCAACGGCTACCGGACTCATATCTTTAAGGCCACACTTGATTCCGCAGGCCTTACCTACTTTTTCAATCAATAATGAATCTTCGTCTACTTTTAAACCGTCTTCCTCAAGATATCGCTGGCCAATGGGCTTGATAAAGCCGATATTTTTAAATCTTTTCTGAAGATTAAAGATAAGACCGAGGGCCACCGTGGTCTTGCCATCATTTTGCTTCGTCGCTGCGATAAAAACCCGTTTGCTCATAAGATTGTTTCTATTCTTTTCTTAAGTTGCGCTTTATTTAAAGCGCCGCTGATCTGCTCTTGGATCCGGCCATCTTTAAAGAAGATTAAGGTAGGAATGGACATAATGCCAAATTCCTGCGC
>JAMWDD010000026.1 GCA_023818885.1 Candidatus Omnitrophota bacterium
CCTTGGGTTTAGCAAAAGAAAAAAAGGCAAAATTTATGCTTGCTTCTACCTCTGAGGTTTATGGAGACCCTCAGGTGCATCCCCAGAAAGAAACTTATTGGGGAAATGTTAATTGTGTCGGTGTACGCGGCTGTTATGACGAAGCCAAGCGTTTTGCCGAGGCAATCACAATGGCCTATCAGCGTGTGCATAAAATAGATACCCGCATCGTGCGGATTTTCAATACTTACGGCCCAAGGATGAGAGCAAATGATGGTCGCGTAGTGCCAAATTTTATTTATCAGGCATTGGCAAATAGACCCATAACCGTCTATGGCAATGGCCGCCAGACGCGTTCTTTTTGCTACATCACGGATTTAATTGAAGGCATATACAGATTAATGTTATGTTTTGAACACCGACCGGTGAATTTAGGCAATCCGTACGAATTTAGTATTTTAGATTTTGCCAAATTGGTAATTCAACTTACCTCTTCCAAAAGTAGGATTATCTATAAACCCTTACCGCAAGACGATCCTAAACAGCGCCGTCCGGATATATCTTTTGCCAAAAAGATTCTTAAATGGCAGCCAAAGATAAACTTAGAGGATGGCCTGAGAAAGACAATCGCGTGGTTTAAGATGCATCGTGAGCGGTTAAAATAAAGGAGAGGAGTGATGAGAAAATTTTTGACATTTTTTGAGGTTATGTTGTGCGTCGTTGCTTTGCTTTGTTTATTCGTCTCTTTTTTGCTTCCCCACGTGTTTGAATTAAGATTAGAGAAGAACGAAGAGAGCGCCCAGGTGACCCTAAAAAAGATTATCTCTCCGGCTTTAGAAAATTATGCTAAAGATAATAATGGCACATACCCAATCTCGGAAGCTGCTCTGATACAAAACAATCCCCCTTATTTGAGACGTTCCTACAGCGGAAAAATTATCCAGGGCTATCAGTATAACTTTGACCTTTCTAATGTTGGATACAGCGTAAGCGCAGAACCTTACAAGTGCGGGCCAAAAGGAACAGGCAGAAAGTCCTATATTGTCACTACCGGCGCCGTATTTAATGAAACTGATTGTAATCAGACGAAGAATAAATAAAGATTATGTCGCGAGAAATACTGATTAGCACAAGTCCTCAAGAAAAGAGCATTGCCATTGTTGACGATGGTCGATTAGTAGAATATTATATTGAACGGCCGCAGGACAAAACTATCGTCGGCAATATCTATAAGGGGATAATTGAGACGGTGATGCCGGCAATCAATGCGGCTTTTGTAAATATCGGTCTGACGAAAAAAGGATTTTTATATATCACCGATATTTCGGAAGTTCTTGAGCCAGTAGAGATAACCGGTTCTACTGCGCAGATTGAGTTAAAGGCCGGACAGGAAGTATTGGTGCAGGTAGAAAAAGAGGCGTTTGGCACAAAAGGTCCCCGTCTGACAGCGCACATCGGCCTACCCGGACGATATCTGGTTTTAACACCCCAGGACCAGGCAATAGGGATTTCCCGCCGAATTGAGGACGAGAGTGAAAGAAAGCGCTTGAGAGGTATCTTGACAGAATTGAGATTACCTCAAGAAGTGGGGTTTATTGTGCGCACTGCTGCTGCAGGCCGTTTGAAAAAAGAACTCCAGCGCGATGCCTACTTTTTACTTAAACTCTGGCAGCGGATTAGAAGAGTATCGGCGGTCAAAAAACCACCGGCTTTAATTTATGAAGAATACGATTTGATTATCCGCACCATCCGCGATTCTTTTACCGAGGATGTGACTAAGGTAGTGGTGGATTCGCGACAGGAATATTGCCGGATTATCCGTTTTGTAAAGTCGTTTTTAAGCCATCTGGTGAAAAAGGTGGAGTTATATCGGGGATACGATTTATACGCCGATAAAGGAATTGATATTCAGATTAATAAAATTTTTGAGAATAAAGTATATCTAAAATCCAAGGGTTACATTGTTATTGAGCCCACCGAAGGTCTCGTAGTCATTGATGTAAATAGCGGCGGATTTAGCAAAAAGATTTCTGCTGAAGAAGCCGCCTTTAAGGTGAATTCTGAGGCAGCAGTAGAGGCGGCGCGGCAGATAAGGTTAAGGGATTTAGGCGGAATTATTGTCATTGATTTTATTGATATGCAGAAAGAAAGCCACCGCAAGGAGATACTCAATATCTTAAAGAGAGAACTGAATAAAGACAATGCAAAGTACGATATAGCCGGCATTTCGCGTTTTGGGTTGGTAGAATTAACCCGGGAACGCGCCCAGCGCCGGCTGGATATCCTATCTTTGCAGGAATGCCCTTATTGTAAAGGCAGGGGAAAGATTAAGTCGGGCCTTACGATGTCAATCTATGCCCTGAAAGAATTAAAGAGGTCTTTATACAAAGTTCCGCGCAAAGAAGTAAGTGTTTATTTGCATCCTGAAGTAAGTAATGAACTTTTAAAAGAAACTTACAGTATCAAGTTGTTAGAAAGACAATTTAGGACCAGGGTAAATATTATCCCTGACCCTCACCTGCATCGCGAAGACCTAAAGATTATCTAATTACCTAATACGAGACGCTTTCCTCCCCAATCGGGAAGGTGTCTTTGCTCTGAACCGGAAAGTGTCCCTTGTAGGGGACACTTTCCTGATTAGTGAGGAAAACGTCTCGGTAAATACTTACCCAAAATATTCATTGACAAACAATAAATGAATAGTATGATAATTAAAAATCTGAATTTAAATATCAGGAGGTTCAGGATGCGGTTATTTTTGGTTTTATTGCTTTGTGCAGGTGTTATTTTTCTCAGCAGTTGCAAGAAGAAATCTGAGACGCTTATTGAATCACAAGTGCCTTTATCTATTGAAATGATTCCTACCACTAACATTACCAATGTTACGGCAAATATAACCACAGCTGCATCGCCTGCAAAAGAAGCGACAGTTACCTCTTCCGCCGAAGCGCCTTTACTCGAAGTTCCTATCCCGCAAGGGCCTTATAAACCAACAAATCAGGAAATACAAACTGCTCTCAAGAATGCCGGCTATTATACTGCGGAGATTGATGGCAAGATTGGGCCAAAGAGCAAAAAGGCGATTGAGGATTTCCAGAAAGCAAATAATTTAAAAGTAGATGGTAAGGTCGGTCCGAAGACTTGGGCAGTGTTAAGTAAATATTTAAATCCGCCTGCACAAGCTGAATCCGTAAAGAAGCCATAAATAAGGAGGACAGAATGAGAAGGGTCTTATTTCTCCCATTTCTTTTAGGTGTGGTTTTGTTTTGTGGATGCCGGACAGTAATTTATCAAGAGGTGCCGCCTGCGCCTGCGCCAAAAATAGAAATCCGGGGCACACCTCCTCATCCAAAGGCGGTATGGATTCCGGGCCACTGGTCTTGGAAAGGTCCGCGCCATGGCTATGTTTGGATTCCTGGGCATTGGAAGATAAAATAAGCGGTTTATTACTTGAAAAGAGCATAAATTTATTGTATACTATTATATGCCGATAAAGGTAAACCTTGAGAAATCAGGGGACGCAAAGCTACAGACCTAAATCCCAAGTTTCCCCGGGATATGGTGGCTGAGTTGCCGAAGTGAGGCGATGTAATTGGCAGATGCCTTTATCGGCATTTTTATTTGGGACGGTTTTAAAAAAGCCGTCCCTTTTTGTTTTGTCTTTTTCTTGATTTTCTCCTGCATTCCAGTATAATAGAAAAGGGGACGTTTCCCTCCGCCGTAACTTTTTATATTTCAATGATTTAGGAAGGGGATTTTTAAAAAGTGTTTGAATTTCCAAAAGATTTTCTCTGGGGCTCAGCAATCGCGGCACATCAGGTTGAAGGTAATAACATTTATAACGATTGGTGGAAAGATGAAATCAAGGGTGTGTTTAAATTCCGTTCTGCCGATGCCTGTAAACATTATGAGTTGTATCAAAAAGATTTTGATTTAGCCAAAGCCCTAAATCACAATGCCCTGCGTTTATCTATTGAGTGGAGCAGGGTTGAGCCGGAAAAAGGAAGATTTAATGAGAAAGAATTAGAACATTATCGGCAGGTAATCCGCGCACTAAAAGAACGTAATATTGAACCGATCATCACCTTGCATCATTTCACCAGCCCCATCTGGTTTAATCAATTAGGCGGCTGGCAGAATAAAAAAGCGGTGGCTTATTTTTTGGAATTTGTCGAAAAAATTGTTGGTATTTTTTGTTCGGATGTCAGATACTGGGTGACGATAAATGAACCGATGATTTATATCTATTTTGGATATTTATTGGGCATCTGGCCACCGCATAAAAAAGGGATTTTTAACAGCATATCCGCATTTTATTGTTTAGTTTCCGCGCACATCAAAACCTATAAAATCATCCATCGCCTATATCAAGAAAATAATTTGCCTCGGCCTTTAGTTAGCGTAGCAGCGAATCTGCGCTATTTTTTCGCCTGTAGAAAAAATTTTCCTGCCCGCTTCTCGGCTTATCTTAGAGATAAGATATACAATCTTTGGTTTCTTGAGTCCTTATCTAAACACAAGGCCTTGGATTATCTCGGCATTAATTATTACACCAAAGAGGATATCTGCAAAGACGGCCATCCGCAAGTAGAAAAGAATTCCCTGGACTGGGATATTTATCCGCAAGGGCTTTACGAGATGTTACTTAAGTTAAAAAAGTTTAAATTGCCCGTCTTTGTTTTGGAAAACGGCATCTGTACGTCAGACGATAATCAGCGCTGGAGATTTATTGCAGAACATTTAAAATATTTACATAAGGCAATGCAAGAGGGGATTAAGGTTATCGGCTATCTTTACTGGTCGCTAATTGATAATTTTGAGTGGGACAAGGGCTTTGGCCCACGTTTTGGTCTTGTGGAGGTAGATTACAATACTTACGAGCGGAAAGTAAGAGAGAGCGCTTATAAATACGCTGAGGTCTGCAAGACCGCAAGATTGATTGAGGCATAAACAGCGATGGAAAAAGAAGACATTTATATAAGCATAAGACAGATTCCGCTTTTTGCAGGTTTGAGCGAGGCAGAGCGGAAATTAATCGCGGATAAAAGCACCTTGGTCACTTATAAGAAAGACGAAATTATTTATCGCCAAGGCGATGCAGGCGGCGCCTTCTTCTGTGTAGTTTGGGGAAGGATTGTGCTCTATGTCCAGGACAAGACCGGTAAGCAAAATATCTTAGAATATTTACACCGCGGCAAATATTTTGGAATTATTTCTCTTCTTACAGGAGAGCCGCATTCCGTCACCGCCCAGGCAATTAATGATTCGTGTTTGTTGTGTATAGAAAAAAGCGATTTCAAAGATATCCTTGCCAAAATTCCTTCTTTATCTCTTGACCTCATGCAGACCCTTTCCCGGCGCCTGAAGCGCAAAGACCTCCATCCCAAGACCATTTTTGAAAGTACGATAGTTTCAATATTCAGTTCCTCTGCCCAGTCGGGAAAAACCATTTATGCAATTAATCTGGCGCTCAGTCTTGAAAAAGAAACACACAAAAATATTTTACTCGTTGACCTCAGTTATAAAGAAAGGCCTCACCGTATTCCTCAAAGGTTAGGCGCCAAGGCCCAATTTAACGAATTGGATTTGTCTTATTATGAACCAAGTATGGAAAATCTCAGCGATTTTATCCTAAGAGATGTCTTTGGCATTGATATTGCCTGCATTTCTTACGCCCCCCAGGAATCTGATAATGTTAAAAAAATAGTATCTATCCTAAGTCTTTTAGTCAATGATTATCACTATATAATCCTGGACCTGCCGGCGGGTATGGAGGAGACCATTTTTGGGATATTGCATCAGTCAGATAGGGTAGAGATAATCTCTTCACCCGATGAAGTTGACCTTAAACGAACGCATCATTTGATTGAGCGCTTAAAAAGCGAATATAATTTTAATCCAGAAAAAATTAAAATTATTGTTAATGAATATAAACAGAGTAAGTTAACACATGGGCAGAAAATTAAGATTTTGGGTCAGGATATTTACGCTACCTTGCCTAAGTTTGAATATCCTGCTGCTGAATTAATGGTTTTAGAGCATCCGGATTTGACGTATTCGCGCGCCGTGCGTAGAATTAGCCGGGAATTAGGAGATTGTCTCGTGGGCCTGGCCCTGGGAGTGGGCGCTGCTTATGGTCTGGCGCATATTGGTGTATTAAAGGTGATAGAAGAGGAACACATACCGATAGACATAATTTCCGGCTCAAGTATCGGTGCCTTTATTGCTACCTTTTGGGCATTAGGCTACCCTGCGAAAGAAATTGAGGATATCATCAGGACAGAATTTAGAGACACCAATCTGGTGCGCCAGTTTGCGGATTTGACCCTGCCTAAATTCGGTTTCATCAAGGGTAAGAAGATCAGTCGGATGTTAAAGAAATATCTTGGCAACAAGACCTTTTATGATATTAAACTTCCTTTAAAAGTTTTGGCCTGCGATGTCAAACATAAGACTTCTCTTGTGATTGATAAAGGAAGTCTTCTGGAGGCAGTGTTAGCCAGTTGTGCGATGCCGGGAGTATTTCGGCCAGTAAGATTTAAAGAAGAACTCTTGGTTGATGGCGGGGTGCTTAATCCCTTGCCAACAGAGGTCTTGGTGAAAAATGCGGTGAAAAAAATTATTGCGGTGAATGTAACGCCTTCCCGAGAAGATCTCTTAAGACAGTTAGAAAAGACAAAGGCACAAGGACTTAGTGTAGGTGAAAATATAGTAAAGAAACGCGGCATCTTTGGGTTTAAATATTATATCCAAGATTTGCTTAAGGTTACAATCTTAGATTTTATTTTTGGCAGTATTGAAATTATGCAGGACCAAATGATTAAGCAAGAGGCGCAGTTTTCCGATATTGTTTTACATCCCGACACATCAGGCCTGCATTGGCTGGAGTTTCATCGGGTAAAAGAGTTTGTCCGGCGTGGGGAAGAAGAAACGCGCAGGAATCTGGATAAGATTTGGCAACTGATAAAAGAGTAAAAAGTTATTGTCAACTAGGCAGGGGATAGGATATAATAAAAACAAGGATAAAGGTGATTAGATGAGAAGATTGGCAATATTATTTTTTATAGTGATTCTGGCAGGATGCGAGACGACAAAGTGTTTTCTGGGCATCTCCACAAAAGAAATTGAGCAGGCAAGACCGAATGCCATCACAAAAATCTTTAATGATGATTTACAAACTTGTTATCGCAAGACCGAATCCGCCTTAAAAACCATCGGAGGTTATATCTACAGTAAGAAATCAGATATGTTTGCCTGTTATAAGAGCACAACCGATACGACACCCATCGGCGTATTTTTCAAGGCCATAGACCCCAACAACACCCAGATTGAAGTAAGCAGCCCCAGTTCTGCAGCCAGAGACGATTTTGCGGAAAAATTATTCTTAATCCTAGAAGAAAGCCAATAAGACAAAGGAGGCGAAATGTCTAAAAAAGTAATTTTGATTATTGACGACGAAAAGGACTTCTGCAATCTGATAAAATTAAACCTTGAACAAGTCGGCGATTTTGAGGTTCTCACTGCTTACGACGGAAAAGAGGGCATAGAAATAATGCGCAGACACAAGCCCGATTTGGTTCTCTTGGATATAATGATGCCGGTGATGGATGGGCTCACTGCCTTAAAAATAATGAAGGAAGATTTTGAGATAATGGCTATCCCGGTGGTTATGCTTACTGCCAAGGACGATGATTTAAGCCGGGTCAAGGCAATTTGGAGTTATTGTCAGGATTATATCGTCAAACCTATTACCACGGAAGAGTTAAAGGCAAAAATCGAGGCGATTTTAAATAAACAACAAGGGCCGAAGAACTAACAATGAACATTTTGGCTTTAGGCGCGCACCCAGATGATATTGAATTTGGCTGTGGTGCAACCCTCTTAAAACTAGCGCATTTTAAAAATGCTGTTTTTATTTTTGTGGCTACCGAAGGAGATGTCGGAGCCGGTGCGGGCATAAGAAAAAGAGAACAGATAGAGGCCGCTAAATTTTCCGGTATAAAAAAGATATTTTGGGGCGGGTTTTACGATACCCATGTTCCGGTGAGCAAGACATTGATTGATAAGATAGAAGCGGTGATTAAAGAGACAAAGCCGCACATTGTATTTTTTCCTTACCCCGAAGATATCCATCAGGACCACCGGGCGCTGGCTAATTGTGCACTCTCTGCGACGCGTTATGTAAAGAGGGTGTTATTTTACGAGGTTCCCACCACCCGAAATTTTGAGCCGGATGTCTTTACGGATATTACGGATATCCTGGATAAGAAATTAAAACTGCTTAAACTGCACAGGTCTCAGATAGACAAAACCCGTGTACCGGGATTAACTATCTTAGACAGCGTAAAATCCTGCGCCATTTTTAGGGGCTATCAGGCCAGGGTAAAATATGCAGAAGGATTTAAATCCTTAAGGTTTATGTTGGATATTAAAAAGCGCCTATGAGGATCAGGTTTATATTCCCAATATCTTTCCTGATAAGTTTTTTTCTCACGCCTTTTATCATAAATTTTTGTTTTAAACTCGGCATATTAGATTATCCTGATGCAAGAAAAATTCACAACCAGCCTACCCCCCGTTTAGGAGGTCTGGCAATATATCTGGCGACAATGCTGGCTTTGGGCTACAACATCCTTTTATCCGCAAAACTCATCTCAATATTTTTTGCCGCTTCTTTGATTTTTATTATCAGTCTGATTGATGACCTAAGGCCCCTTTCAGCATTGATTAGATTAGCGGCTCAAGTTATTGCCACGGCAATTTTAATTTTCTCCGGTATTTACATTGAATTTTTTCCCAAGTCGGCAGGGGGATTGTTTTTAAATTATATTCTGACTTTGGTCTGGGTGGTGGGTATTACCAATGCGGTCAATTATCTGGATGGTTTAGATGGCCTACTTATCTTATTAACCCTTTCGGTATTAGCGTGTTTTGGCTTTATCGGCTATATCTCAGACCAGTTTTGGCTTCTTTCGGTGATTGTGGCTTTGGCGGGTTCGCTCTTGGGTTTTTTAAAATACAATTTTCCGCGCGCAAAGATATTTATCGGCGATGCGGGTAGCACTTTCATCGGATTTATATTAGCCACGGTTTCCATTATGGGCACTTGGGCGCAAGATAACGTAGTTAAAGTATTTGTGCCGGTTTTTATCCTAGGTGTTCCTATCTTTGATATGTGTTTTACCACGGTAATGCGGATTAAAGAAGGCAAGGTAAAAAGTATAATTGATTGGCTGGAGTATGCAGGATGCGACCATTTTCATCACCGGCTTTTAAATATCGGCTTAAGCCGGACGGCTGCCGTATATTTGATATGCGTGGTAAGTCTGATGCTGGGCATTTCTGGCATAATCCTTTATAATTCTGAGAGGACAGATGCGTATCTGATGCTCTTACAGGTCTGCTTTGTGTTTATGGTGATTTCCATCCTTATGCTTTCTGGTGAAAAAAATACGTTCCTAAAAGGAAGGTGATGCCAGATGAAAATCAACACCAAAGTTGCATTAGCATTTATTGCCACATTTATTGTTCTGCTTACCGGGCTTTATTTTATCTGCGGAGATATCTTATTGCGCAGTTTTCTTCAGGTAGAGAAAAAATATGTACAGGATACTGGCTTAAGGATTAGAGATGTCTTCTTCGGTGAAATTGGTAACCTTAACACTAAAACCGCAGATTGGGCCTATTGGGACGATACTTATCAATTTGTGCAGGACACTAATAGCGCCTACATAAAAAGCAATCTTACAAACAGCACTCTTCTTAACCTTGGAGTAGAGATTATGCTTTTTGTGAATGCCCAAGGTAAGGTTATTTATGCTAAGTACTTTGACTTGGATAAACAAGAAGAATTGCCAGTTCCTGCCAGTTTATTAAAATATATTTATCCGGACAGCCCCCTTTTAAAACATAGTGTTACTTCTGACAGTGTTATTTCTGGAGTGTTGCTTTTGCCCGAGGGGCCGCTGATTTTAAGTTCCCGGCCCATACTTACGAGCGAAGGCAAAGGCCCAGCGCAAGGCACTTTGCTTTTTGGCCGCTGGCTGGATGCAAGAGAAATCGAGCGTCTTTCTTCAATACTGCATTTATCCCTATCTATTCATCGAATTAGCGAGATTGCTGACTTGGATAAAAAAGAGGAAATTTTCTCCCTGCCCAAAGATAAAAAAACCATATCCGGCTACGTCGTTATCCCGGATATCTTTGGCGCGCCTGCCTTTGTTTTTCAGACGGATTTATCCCGCGATATCCTCGTCATATGGAGTAAGATGATTCCGGGGTATATTTTATTTCAGAGTTTAGTTCATGCATTGTTGTTTATTTTTATCTTTTGGCTGATGCAGAAATTATTTTTGGCGCGCCTTTTTGCTATTTTTCATACCGTAAAAAACATTACGGAGACGGGAGATATTAAGCAGCGGATTAAGTTAAAAGATAGAGACGAAATTACCTTGCTTGCCGAGGGTGTTAATCAGATGCTTGAAAAACTGAAAATTACAGAAGAAAAAATTATGGAAGAAAAACAGCGCTATCAACTTTTAGCCGATAATGCTACGGATATTATCTGGACGACGGATTTGATACTGCGTTTTACCTACGTCAGTCCGGCAGTAAAAAAAATACTGGGATATTCTCCGGAAGAATTAATAGGCGAACCAGTGGGTAAACTGCTTACCGCTGAGGGTCTGGAAAAGGCGCGCCGTGTTTTTAGTGAGGAGATGGCCTTGGAAAAAGAAAAAGACGTAGATTTTAGCCGCACGCGCATCTTGGAATTAGAGCAAATAAAAAAAGATGGTTCACATATTTGGACGGAGGTACATGTTTCTTTTTTACGCGGCCCAGACAACATCCCTTATGGCGTGGTGGGTATTACGCGGGACATCAGCGAGCGCAAGAAGATGCAGGATGAGTTAAGTGCGGCTTACGAGAGGTTAAAAGCGACGCAGGATGAACTGGTTGAAGTAAAAAAGATAGAGGCCGTATCAAGATTAGCCACGGGCATGGCGCATGAGATAAAAAATCCGCTGGCGATCATCATTCAGGCCGTAGATTCTTTGAGAAGCAAGATAGAAGCAAAAGAGGCATTGGAAATGGCAGAGAGGATTAAAAACAGCGCCTTGCAGATAGATACTGTTGTGCGTTTGCTGACCGATTTTGTCCGCGTTTCCACACTTGAATTATCAGCACAGGACATCACCGCTCTTATTGATGAGGGTTTGCTCCTTTTAAAGAATAAACTGGATATGAGTAAGATAGAAATAGTAAAGGAGTTTCAAAAGAATTTGCCTTTAATTTTAGCGGATAGACAAAAAATAGGGCAGGTGTTGGTTAATCTTTGCATGAATGCGGTGCAGTCAATGCCGGCTGGTGGTAAATTATTTTTCAGGGCGTATGAGACCGAAAGGATTTTCCCTTTGAGTCCGGAGGAGAGGCGCTCAGGGGCACCGCCTACACTTAAAGAAAAGGCAGTGGCAGTGGAAGTAGAAGATACCGGTACGGGATTTAGCCCGGATGCACTTTCGCATATCTTTGAGCCATTTTTTAGTCGTCAGGCACCGCGGGAAGCCCGCGGTATGGGGTTGGCGATTGTCAAGAGTATCCTTGATATGCACAACGCCGATATAAAGATAGAAAGCCAGGAAGGAAAAGGCACTAAGGTAACGGTGTTCTTGAGAGTGGCAAAATAAAATGGAAAAAACTCTACACATCCTTTATTATTATATGGGAGATTCCGAGGATTTCCTTTCGTTGGCAACACAACGTCTAAAAGAGGCAGGATATACCGTGGTTTTTCAGCACGTGGATACGATAGAGGCACTGAGAAAGGCATTGGAAAGCCAAAGTTGGGATGTTGTTTTGTCGGATTATGTTATCTCGGAAGTTAATGGTCAGGAGGCGCTCAGGATTACGAAAGAATATGATTTTACCCTGCCTTTTATTTTTATTTCTGGAAGCGCTAACGAAGAAAATGCGGTTGAGGCGATGAAGGCAGGTGCGGATGGTTATCTTGTAAAGGATAATCTTTTGCGGTTTGCGACGAGTATTGAGCATGAGATATTCCACGCCAAAATTCTGCGTAA
>JAMWDD010000027.1 GCA_023818885.1 Candidatus Omnitrophota bacterium
GTTCTTTGTTACACAATTACAGTATTAGAAAGTAACCTTTACTGAACCGAGGACTTCTGTGGCCGTGCGGCCATTTATATCCGCAAAGGCACCACCCGGGATGAACACACCCGTTAAGAGATTAAACTGCACGTCTTCGGTGTAATCATAGGTAAGTGTCATATCTATTTCGCGTCCCATATCTCTGTCTGCTTTCATAATGTAATTATCGCCGTTATCGTATCCGCCGTAGTCAGAGAAGAGGGCTGTCATACCATTAGGAAAACGCTTGACAAACCAATAGTTGTAAAATTCCGCACCTAAGGTAATATCTTCTCGCGGCTTAATTGAACCCTTGATACCCACGAGTTGTAAGTTGGACTGCGGAAAGATGGCATTGGCGATATGACCAAAGGTTTGGTTTTCAAACATCGGGTCCCATCCACGGTATTTTTTGTTTGTGCCAGGACTCCATGTATCATTTTCACCGCTAAAATAAGCAAACAGCACTGTAGCGCTGGGTGTCCATTTTGCATCTTTCCAGTTATAACCTAAGGATGTTTCCAGCGCCCATGCTTGTCTGGGGTCAGCTAAAGCACCTACAAAATTAGCGCGACCTCTTTGCATAGCTGCTTCTAACTGGTAAGTCAGGTTTTCAATGGGATTTAAGGAAAGACGGGCGCCGACTGTATGCAGTTGGTCAGCCTTTCTTTCACCCCCTCCCTGGGTAATAGGTTCGTTTAGTATCCATCCACCATTACTATCCGGGCCAATCCTGCGATACCAATAATAGGCCTCAGCAACCGTATTCCATTTGCCGAATTCATATTTGGCGTTGACGCCGTATAAATCAATGTCGGCATCGCGCCAGTCGCCAATTCTTTCATAATCTCTTCCGTATTGCTGCCACGCCCGCCAATTGGCAATCCAACCGCCACTAGATACTTTTGAGAATACTATATCCACGGTCAAAGGATTGTAATCCAAAATGGCGCGCACTGCATCAAAGGCCTTTCTTTTAGAAAGGTCTCCGGGAATGGTGCCGCGGTTATCAAAGGCATTGGTATCTCTGTCGCCGATAATCATATCATTGCCATAATGCAGTTCCTGACGGCCAATGACCAAGGTTAAAGGCGAATAAAGGAACTCTTTTAAGGTGACATAAGCCAAGTCAATATCAACACTCGTCTCGCTGTCTCTCTTCATGTAAGTGTCACCACCCCAGTACTGATTATCGTTATCTTCCTGTCCCCAAATCCATTCGCCAATTAATCTTAAGGTGGCGGAAACATTATCCGTAAGGTCAGCATCCGCTCTTAAGCGAGCAATATTCATCCAGAGAGTTTCACCTCTATCATATCTATGCCGATCGGCGTTGTTTGGATTATTCTTTCCCGTAAAATAAAATTGATTACGGAAGGCCACCATTGACTCAATGTCGCCGCTTACCTTAATATTCTGGGTTTCGGCTAATGCTAAACCGCTTAGCCCCAGAAGCACTGCTAACGCTAATACGATTATGCGTTTTCCCATTTACACCTCCTTAGTTTTTTCTTTAAATTATTCCCCATCTATTGGATAACCTTATGGTTATTTTTTACCATAAGCGGAACTTAAGATTTTAAAACAATATCTTAAGATGTAAATTATCGTAAGTTATACATTTATATAGCATAACAACATTTGCTTGTCAAGTATTTTTTTAAAGATTTTTTAGCAACATATTAAGATATTATGGATTTAGCAAGGAAATACCCCTTAAAGTGAGGTCTTTATCCCAGATGTCAATCCGACAGCAATAGGGCTTAATTAACGCGCTGTCTCCTCCTGTGGCAATTGCTCTCGCAGATTTGCCTAATTTTACTTTTAATCTTAAAATTAAATCATCTGCTAAACAACTGGAACCATAAACTACTCCGCTGAGCATACTCTCTCGGGTGTCCCGACCAATCAACTCCTTCGGTTTGTCTAATTTTATCTTTGGCAGGAGCGCCGTATGTTCAGAAAGCGCCTTAAGCGAGGTATTTAAGCCGGCTGCGATAATGCCGCCTAAGTATTCTCCTTTTTGGGAAACCGTATCAAAGGTTATGGCAGTGCCAAAATCAACGATGATTAAAGGCGCGCCATAGAGTTTAAATCCCGCATAGGCATTGACTAATCTGTCCTGGCCGACTTGCTTGGGGTTGCGGTAGAGATTTTTTATCGGCACAATGATATCCTTACCTATTATATAGGGCTTTAGGGCAAACGCCTTTTTTCCTGCCCGCGCAAAAATCTCAGTCATTTTCGGAACAACGCTACAGATAATTACTTTATCAATATTCTTGCATTTAGTTTTAAGAAAACTTGCATAAAATCCGGCTGATTTATGTGCATCGGTTGAAACCGACATCCTTTTAATTATGCGCTGACCATGAAAAACGCCTAAACTGATAGTGGTATTTCCGATATCAACGGCTAATAACATATTTTTCTTTTAAAGCCTTTATTTCGTCACGTAGTTTCGCGGCTTTTTCAAAATCTAAATTGCGCGCCGCCAGTTCCATCTCGTATTCTAATTTAGAAATAAATACCTTTAGTTCGTAGTCCTCTTCTGGCTGACCGGTAAAAGAAATCACTTTTTCTTCGGCCTCTTCCAAGTCCTCTATCCCCTGCTTGATGGCCTTGACAATGGAACGGGGGGTTATCTTCATCTTTCGGTTAAAATCCAGCTGGATTTTGCGCCGACGTTTGCTTTCTTCTATCGCCTTGCGCATAGAGTCAGTGATAGTGTCTGCATACATAATCACCGTGCCATTAATGTTGCGCGCGGCGCGGCCTGCCACCTGAATTAAACTGGTAGCAGAGCGCAAAAAACCTTCTTTGTCCGCATCCAAAATTGCCACTAAAGAAACTTCGGGTAAATCCAGGCCCTCCCTTAAAAGATTAATTCCCACCAGACAGTCAAAATCCGCCTTGCGCAATTCCCTTAATATCTTGGCGCGCTCAATGGTCTCAATTTCGGAATGGATATATTTTACCCGAATCCCTTTGTTTTGCAAGTATTCTGTCAGGTCTTCGCTCATCCGCTTGGTTAAAGTGGTGACCAGCACGCGTTCGCCTCTTTTTGCCCGTTTATTTATCTCTTGGATTAAATCCTCAATCTGGCCAGCCGTGGGCTTGACAATGATTTCCGGGTCAAGCAGACCAGTAGGGCGGATGAGTTGCTCCACCACTACGCCCTTGCTCAAACCTATCTCATATTCATCTGGCGTGGCAGAGACAAAAATGGTCTGTTGGGTGAGTTCCTGAAATTCATTAAACTTTAACGGCCGATTATCCAGGCAAGACGGCAGCCGAAAGCCGAATTCTACTAAAATCTCTTTTCTGGCCCTATCCCCTTCATACATCCCTCTTATCTGGGGGATAGTCGCATGGGACTCATCAATTATGGTTAAAAAATCTTTGGGAAAATAATCCAGCAAGCACCACGGCCGGCTGCCCGGCTCTCTGCCGGATAAATGCCTTGAATAATTTTCAATGCCGTGGCAGTAGCCGATTTCTTTAAGCATCTCCATATCGTATTTGGTGCGGCTTTCCAGGCGCTGGGCTTCCAAGAGTTTATTTTTGCTTTTTAAGAAATTGACTCTGTCCTCTAATTCCCATTGTATCGTCTTTAAGGCGTTATTGATTTTATCGCCCGAAATCACAAAGTGTTTTGCCGGGTATATGCCGATTTTTTCCAAGGTGCTTATTGTTTTGGCAGTCAGCGGCTCAAATTCTTCTATTTTCTCTATTCTTTCGCCGGAGAATTCTATGCGTATGGCGGTTTCGCGATAGGCGGGAAATATCTCAACCGTATCTCCCCTTACTCGGATTCTTCCGCGGATAAACTCATAATCGTTTCTTTCATATTGAATTTCTACCAGCCGTAAGAGAAGTGTATCGCGGGCTATCATTTGGCCCTTTTCTACAAAGACCATCAGACCCTGATAATCGTCGGGCGAGCCAAGGTTATAAATGCAGGAAACCGAAGCCACAATGAGCACATCGCCCCGCGACATAAGTGAACTGGTTGCGGAAAGCCGCAGGCGGTCAAGCCGGTCATTAATAGAGGCGTCTTTTTCAATATAGGTATCGGTTGAGGGCACATAGGCCTCGGGCTGGTAATAATCGTAGTAACTGACAAAATATTCTACGGCGTTATACGGAAAAAATTCCTTAAATTCAGAATATAACTGTGCGGCCAGGGTTTTGTTATGCGAGATTACTAAAGTCGGCTTGTTTACTTTTTCAATGACATTGGCTAAAGTAAAGGTCTTTCCGCTTCCCGTCACGCCTAAAAGGACCTGATATTGTCTTCCCGCTTTAATATTTGATACCAGTCCTTCTATTGCCTTGGGCTGGTCACCACACGGCCTAAATTTAGAAACCAACTTAAACCTAGGGGACGTTTCCCTCTTACGTAAGTTATTCATAATAAAAGAGTTATCACACCCCCTTTTAAAACTTTTTTAAAAAAAATTTAAATAAAAAATTTAAATCAGCCCTCTTATAACCCTTTATAAATCAAAGGGTTAGGAGAAGGGGAAACGTCCCCTTAGACTTCTAAGCTGATGTCTACAGAATCTATGGAATGGGTAAGACTGCCGATAGAAATTAAGTCCACGCCAGTGGCAGCGATCTTTCGCACATTTTTTAAAGTGACATTGCCGGAAGCCTCTAAGCGGGGCGGCAGAAAAAATTTTGACGACAAATTATTTCTTATTTTTACAGCCTGGCGCATATCATTTATCTTCATATTATCCAGCATAATCATATCCGGATTAAGTAAAAGCGCTTGTTTGAATTCTCTTAGGTTTTTTACTTCTATCTCCAGAATATAGCGCCGTTTAATCGGCTTTAAATTCTTGATGCCACCTATAATCTTTAGATGATTGTCTTTAACCAGAAACATCTCATCCAAACTAAAGCGATGGTTAAACCCGCCGCCGATTCTTACCGCATATTTTTCTAAAATACGTAGTCCCGGGATGGTCTTTCGCGTATCAATAATCCGGGCCTTATATCCCTTGACTGCATCCACAAATTTATGCGTTTTGGTGGCGATTGCGGATAATAAACTCAAGAAATTAAGCGCCACCCGCTCAGCAGCAAGAATGCTTCTTGCCCTGCCTGAAATTTCCGCTAAAATTTTTCCTTTTTTAACTAAATCCCCGTCTTTTACGCAAGGCCTAAATTTTATTTTTTTATCCTGTATTTTAAAAACCAGGCCCGCCACATATAACCCGCAGATTACAAAGTTTTCTTTAGAGATTATCCTGGCCTTTGCCTTTTTATGCGCGGGAATAAAAGCATTGCTGGTGATATCAACTCTGCCAATATCTTCTGCGAGGGCCTGCTTAACAATATTTTTCAACTCAAATTCATTAATGTAACTCATCTGTTAATTTCTCCAAGCGTTTTATCTTCTCTTCTAGTTCTTTTATTTCATCTGCCATCTTTTTTACAACTTCAGAATTTGCCTTTTTAACAAATTCGGGATTTTGCATTAACTTCTCCTTTGCGGCCTTGCGTTTTAATTGGTCTTGGAGTCCTTGTTTTATTTTTGCCTGCTCCTGGGCAATATCAATGATTCCGCTAAAATGTAGATAAATAACCGCGTATTTATTCTCTATATCGCTGGTGGTTTTCTGCGGTCGTCTGGAGGAATCAAGCAAATTTAATTCCTCTAAATTCGCCAAGCGTCTAATTAACCCCTGATTATTCTGGATTAGATTTACTGCGGCTTTTATCTGCGGATAGACAGAAACCACAACCTTCTGTTCAGGCCTTACTTCTATCTCGGCGCGCAGATTTCTTATAGACTTAATGATGGAAAACAATATATCGGTTTCCTTTTCCGCTTTTTTATCAATGAGTTGTTCCTGCACGTGCGGCCAGGGCTGTATCGTAATGGACTCACCCATATGCGGCAATCTCTGCCAGATTTCTTCGGTAATAAATGGCATATAGGGATGGATAACCCTTAAAAATTTTTCCAAGATTTTATACATTATAACCTGATTGCGCCTTTCTTTAATTTCTGGCTTGATTAATTCTAAATACCAATCGCAGAATTCATGCCAGAAAAATCCATACAGAAGATTGGCTGCTTCATTAAAGCGATAATTGTCTAAGGCCTTGCTTACCTGCTTTAAAGTGGTGTAAAACCTGCTTAATATCCAGCGATTGACAATATCCAAATCTTGGCTTTTAAAAAATTCACAGAGGTCTACACGGATTTGCGTCGGGTCTAAATTCATCAAGACAAATCTTGCGGCATTCCAGATTTTGTTAGCAAAGTTTCTCCCCTGCTGGAATCTTTCGCGGGATAGATACACATCCTGACCTTGCGCGGTAATAGAGATTAAACTAAAACGAAGCGCATCTGCGCCGTATTCATCAATAATTTCCAGGGGGTCAATAATATTTCCCAATGACTTTGACATCTTCTTGCCTTCAATATCGCGCACTGTGCCGTGGATATAAACATCGCGAAACGGGATATCTGCCATAAACTCTAATCCTGCCATAATCATACGTGCAACCCAGAAAAAGATGATTTCCGGGGCAGTGACCAGGACTGCGGTGGGATAAAAATATTTTAAATCCTCAGCAGGGACAGTCCCCTGCGGAGATAACCCCTGAGGCCAATAGAAAGTGGCAAATGGCCAAAGCCAGGAGGAAAACCAGGTATCTAAAACATCTTCATCCTGATAAATATCGCCTGAGCCGCAGGCAGAACATTTTTCCGGCTTAATCTTGGAAACAGTAACGGCTTTACATTTTTTACAATAATAAACTGGCAGCCGATGCCCCCACCAGATTTGACGGGAGATACACCAATCCTGGATATTTTCCATCCAGTTTAAATATACCTTTGTCCAGCGCTTGGGATAAAATTTAATCTTTCCTTTTTTTACTGCCTCAATCGCCGGCTTGGCCAAGGGCTTCATCTTTACAAACCACTGTTCGGATAAATATGGTTCAATTATGGTATGACAGCGATAACAGTGGCCAGCGGATAATCTATGCGGCTGGACTTTCTCTAAGAATCCTTTTTCTTTTAAATCCTCCAAGATTACTTCCCTCGCCTCAAACCTGTCCATATCTTTATAATCGCCGGCATTTTCATTTAAGCGGCCGTCAGGATGCATAATATTGATAAATTCAAGGTTATGTTTCTTGCCTAAAAGAAAGTCATTGGGGTCATGGGCAGGTGTTACTTTTACTGCGCCGGTGCCAAATTGCATATCTACCATACTATCGGCAATAATCTTGATTTCGCGGTTTACTAAAGGCAAAATCAGGGTTTTACCAATATATTTCTTATAGCGTTTATCTTTAGGATTTACCGCCACCGCCGTATCGCCCAACATGGTCTCTGGCCGGGTGGTGGCAACAATTATGTAGGGGACAGTCCCCTTTTGAGACAGTCCCCTAAATTCTTCTTTAAAAGGATATCTAAGATAATAAAGATTGCCTTGTAAATCGCGGTGCGGCGCCTCTTCATCGGAGAGCGCGGTTGAGCAGCGCGGACACCAGTTAATAATGTAACTGCCTCTATAGATCAGGCCTTTCTCATATAAACGCACAAATACTTCCAAGACGGCTTTGGAATATTCCTCATCCATCGTAAAGCGCGTCCTTGACCAGTCGCAGGATGCGCCCAATTTTTTTAATTGGTGAATAATGGTTGAGCCGTATTGTTCTTTCCACTGCCAGACGCGTTCAATAAATTTTTCTCTGCCTAAATCCTGGCGCTTGAGCCCTTCCTTAGCAATAGACTTCTCAACCACATTTTGCGTAGCAATTCCGGCATGATCCGTCCCCGGCATCCAAAGCGCCTCTTCGCCTTTCATCCGGTGATAGCGGATAAGGATATCCTGAATAGTATTATTCAGGGCATGGCCCATATGCAGGATTCCAGTGACATTGGGCGGAGGAATGACTATGCAAAACGGCTTTTTGGCAGGATTAACTTTGGCAGAAAATAAATTCTTTTCCTCCCAAAACTTATACCACTTATCCTCGGTTTCTTTAGGATTGTAGCGGGATGGGATATCGTTCATCTATACTTAAATTTTTCCTTGGCGAAATTTGTCCTGGAGTTCAATAACTTCCTTGCGATAGGCCTTTCTGAGCAGGTTTCCCTGATACAGCCAAAGGAGCCGTTTTTCTAACGGCATCTTTTGATATTCACGGATTTTCTTAAGGCCTACTTTATAACCATAACCTTTCATTTCATTGTCTTTTTAAGGTTTTCAATATCATCCTTATCCTGCTTTCTTGCGGCTGCGCGCTTCATTAGAATAAGGTCGTTCTTAGATATTGTGGGAACAGGCACATTATTTAAAATAATCATTCTTGAGTGTTTAGAAGCTTTTGTATAATTTATTGGCGAATCAATAATTACGTCTATTTCTGAAATTGCCCAGGCAGGGTTAACCAAATTAAACGCTTTCATATTTTTATTTTTTATCCATTCCTGCCTTTTCTTCCTGTCCGCAAAATCCATTATAGCAACTGGAACCTTTGGCTTAAAGCCCCATTTTTTCATTAAGAGGAGGAATTTCTTCAAATTCATATCTTGCATATCCAGCAATAAATCTATATCGTAAGTCATGCGGGGGACTCCGTAAAAATTGACCGCCATGCCTCCTGCAACGATATATTTAATCTTCTTCTTATTAAATTCTTTGAAAATGCCTAAGTAATCAAGCATTATTCAACCTTATCCTTTAATAATTTATATTCAACGCTATCCACCAGCGCCTGCCAGGAGGCCTCAATGATGTTTTCGGAAACCCCCACTGTTCCCCAGGAGTCATTTTCATCCTGCGACTGGATTAAAACGCGCACCTTGGCAGCAGTACCCGCCTTTTCATCCAAAACACGCACCTTAAAATCCGAAAGGTGCATCTTGGCTAAAGTGGGATAAAAATTTTTCAGGGCTTTGCGCAGCGCATTATCCAGGGCGTTCACCGGACCATCTCCTTCGGCAGCCGTATGTTCCTTTATGTTTTTTACCTTTATCTTAATGATTGCCTCGGAGGTAATGCGGTGGTCAGACCTTTTTTCCACTACCACGCGAAAACCTTCTAATTCAAAGAACTTCTTATATTTTTTCAATGCACGTTTAATCAACAATTCAAAAGAGGCATCCGCTGCTTCAAAGGCATAACCCTGATGTTCCAAATCCTGTAATAATTTTAAGACCTTCTTTACCTGGGGAGATTTCTTGTCTAAATCTAAATTCAGTTCTTTTGCTTTAATCAAAATCGGGGTTTTACCGGCTAATTCAGAAATCAAAATCCTCCTGTGATTTCCCACCAGAGCCGGGTCAATGTGTTCATAGGTCTTGGGGTTTTTCATCACCGCGTTGATATGCACTCCTCCTTTGTGTGCAAAGGCAGACCTACCCACAAAGGGCTGGTTTTCTTCTTGCCGCATATTGGAGATTTCGCTGATAAAATGCGCGGTTTTGGTAAGTTCTTTTAGCTGGCTGTCAGAGATGCAATCAATACCCATTTTTGTCTTCAAAATACCAATGATGGTAACCAGATTGGCATTACCGCAGCGTTCGCCATAACCATTCATTGTACCTTGGACCTGACTACATCCTGCTTCAATGGCGACAATGGAATTGGCCACGCCTAAATCCAAATCATTGTGGCCATGGATTCCTAACTCTACCTTTATTTTTGGTTTAATTTCAGTAACAATCCGCAGGACATCCCGAGTCAATGTTCCGCCATTGGTATCGCATAAAATAATAGCTGCCGCACCTGCATCTTGAGCACATAAAGCAGTTTTTAATGCATATTGCGGATTCTGCTTATAGGCGTCAAAAAAGTGTTCGCAGTCATAAAATACGGTCTTTCCTTTGGAGACCAAATAAGAAACCGTATCAAAAATCATTTTCAGATTTTCATCCAGAGATACCTTCAATACATCTCTTACATGTAAATCCCAGGTTTTGCCAAATACAGTAATAATCTCAGTATCCGCGGAAAGCAGACTCCTTATATTCTCATCAGCGCCTGCTGATTTATCCGGCCGGCGGGTTGCGCCAAAAGCAACTGGATGCGCATTTTTAAAATGCCTTTTCTTCAAAGATGTAAATACCTGCCTGTCCTTGGGATTCATCGGCCAGCCTGCTTCAATATAATGAATTCCCAGTTCATCGAGTTTTGTCGCAATTCTTATTTTGTCATTCACTGAATAAGAGATACCTTCGCTCTGCGCACCATCACGTAAAGTAGTATCGTATAATTTAATCTCCATTTTTTCACCTCAATTTAGCCTAAATTAAATTTGCGATGTAATGCCCGGACCGCTTTTTCTCCAAATCTTTTCTTTATAATACAGGATATGCTTATCTCGGAAGTAGAAATCATTTCAATATTGATGTTATTTTGTGCCAGCGCAGAAAACATTCGCGCTGCCACGCCAGGGTGCGTTTTCATCCCCACGCCCACGATAGAAACGCGGGCAATATCAAGGTCTTCCATAACCTCGCCAGCACCCACTTCTTTAGCAACACTCTGGGTTATCTTCAGCGCCCGGGTTAAATCTGACTTATTGACCGTAAAAGAGATATCGGTCTGTCGGGTGTGGCTGACATTTTGCACAATCATATCTACATTTATTCCGCCTTCGGATATTTTACTGAATATCCTTGCCGCCACCCCGGGTCTATCCGGCACATTGCAAACAGTAATTTTGGCTTCATTCTTATTTAAGGTAACGCCGCTTATGGCAAACTCTTCCATTCTTTTTGCCTCCTTACTGATTATTGTCCCTTCATTTTTATTAAAAGATGAACGCACATGTATAGTCACGTTGAATTTTTTTGCCACTTCAATAGAACGCGCCTGCATAACCTGGGCACCCAAAGAAGCCATTTCTAACATTTCATCGTAGGTAATAGATGAGAGCTTTTTTGCCTTTGGCTCAATCCGGGGGTCAGCCGTGTATACTCCATCAACATCCGTATAAATCTCGCACATATCTGCATTAAGCGTCTTGGCCAAGGCAACCGCAGTAAGGTCCGAGCCGCCCCTTCCTAAAGTAGTAATATCGTGGTTGGGAGTGACTCCCTGGAATCCAGCAACAATAACGATTTTTCCCCTTTTAAGTTCTTCCCTTATTTTATCCGCGCTTATTTTTACAATTTTTGCCTTGGTAAATTGTTCATCGGTAATAATACCGACTTGCGCACCGGTAAAGGATATCGCATCATAGCCCAATTTATGGATGGCCATGGCCAAGAGTGCGCTGGATGCCTGTTCACCAGTAGAAAGGAGCATATCCATCTCGCGCTCAGAAGGATTTTTATGGATTTGTTCTGCCAAAGAAATTAACTCATCGGTAGTGTCTCCTAAGGCAGAGACCACCACTACTAAATTGTATCCTTTCTTTTTATACTCCACTACCCTTTTGGCCACATTCAGGATGCGCCTGACATTGGCTACAGAACTGCCACCGTATTTTTGTACTACCAGACCTTTATTCATTTTTTTACGCGCTTAAATAAACTAAATTTTTCCTTTATTTCCCCGACAATAAATACTGCCAGGATAATTAACAAACAAGAAATAATTAAAAGAATAATTTCTCTGGCTTTAAAATAATTTATTGCTTGAATAAACAATGCGGTAATCGTGGTAATCAAAATTATAATTGCCGGAATAATGGTAAATTTTATCGGTTTATTTTTACTTAATAACCAGCAACTTATAACCAGAAGCGCCAGAGATGCTACCAACTGATTAGAAGCGCCAAAGGCCGGCCAGATTTTAGACCATTTTCCGCTGAAAGCAATGAGGGCGCTTAAAATTACAACTATTGCCGTAGATAAAAATCTATTTTTTATCTTAAATA
>JAMWDD010000028.1 GCA_023818885.1 Candidatus Omnitrophota bacterium
GCATCAGAAGGTGGCAAGGTCTACCTTTATGCTGAAGGCAATGCCGTAGCCAAAGCAGGCCAGACCATTGATATCTCTGGAGGAACAATCTCAGGAGATGCAGGAAGCGCAGAGTTAAGCTCTGGCGGTGATATGGAACTGGGAGGAAATTTTGTTGGCTATGCAAATGAGCCATATAAAAAAGGAAGTTTTCTTATTGATCCCGTTGATTTAACCATTGATTCACTTATCGAAGGAACGGGCGATTATACGCTTACTGCTACTGGTGATATTCATCATAAAATTGGTGGTGATGTGATTATCCACAGCGGTAGCTTTACGGGACAAGCCGGCACAGATTACATTATTGATAGCACAGTTAGTATCACTGCGGATAATAATATTGAAATCCGGGCGGATAATAGCATTACTACTGCCGGAGATTTAACTTCTAAAACCGGAAGCATTATTTTTGTTGCTGATTATGATAACAATAAGACGGGTAATTTTAAAATGACTGGCGGCAGCATTAATACTAGCGATACTAATTCGTTTATTGCTATTCTTGCAGGTCGAGATGTTATTCTTGCCGGAGGAGAGATTAAAAATTCAGGAGTAAATGAAGACATTGGTATTGGTATTGCCGCTGGCCATAATATAAATGTTACAGGTACAACTGTTACCTCTGAAGGTGGCAAAAAAATCTGGTTTTTACCTAATTGTTTAGATACGAGCGGCAATTTTAATATGACCGGTGGAAAAATCCAGATGGAGAGCGGTAGCAAAGATATTGAGATTGGTTTTCATCTTTATTGGCATCCCTTCCCGGGTGTTACAATAAAATTCTTTGTTGTCCCAGAATACATTTTCATCAAAGGAGGCAGCATTGTTAATGATGGCACAGGAAATATCGTTCTCAGGGCTTACTATGACATTTATGTTGATGTGTCTTTGGTAAAAACTTCAAGCGGCCGGATTATATATGATATTATCTACGGTGGCGGCCATTTTACTACTTATGGCTACGATTCAGAAGAGGAAGGCGAGGATAGAAAAGAGCAGAAAAGAATGGTTGGTCGCTTGCTTTCGCAGTTTAAGTGCGAGACAATTAAGTTAAGGTAAAGGAATTAAGATGAAATTTAAGCGCTATACAAAATTAGTTGCCTTTCGGACTTCTCCGGAGATGAAAGAAATGATGGATGAGATGGCTTTTAAGATGCATCTTACCGAAGGAGAACTAATCAGGGATGCCTTAGATAAATATCTTGAGATGCGGGTTAAGGGACTAAAAAAAGAGGTGAAGGATAAAACTTAAATTTGAACTAAAGGTCCTTCACGGCCTGAGAGATATTGAGCGATACTTTAACGTGGCTTTTTGACTCTGGGTGAGATAATAAAGATAAGCAGGACTTAGAAAAAGGGACAGTTCTCATTATAAGATAACCCATTCAAAAGAGAGAATTGTCCCTAATTTTTTCTTGCATATTTTAAATGAGGAGTTAATATATATTATAAAAAGAGTTTTAAAGAGATGAATGATTAGGAGGTAGACATTGATTAAACCAAAGAGAAAGATATTTTTTTCAATCGTGTTTATGGGGATGTTTTTATTTTTCTCTAATCTCCTGCTGCTTGAAGCTACAGCCGACCTTTACCGCGAATTAAATCTAGAACAGGCCAGAATATTTGATTACCAAGGGTTGGTAGAGGTCTTCAGGGATGGTAAGGCAGTTAAGGTCAAAAAGGATGCAGCGCTAAAAAAGGGCGATGAGATAATCGTTTATTACGATTCCTACTTGGAGTTGTATTTTAAGGAGAAAAAAGACAACATCATTAGAATTGAGGGCGAAAATAGTTTCGTCCTTGAGGAGGTATTTAAACTCACGCCTTATGGCTTTGAAGTTAGGTATGATCCTGCCAAAAAAAGGACACAGACGGTCTTGATTTTTAATGAAAAAAGTTGGTCCGAGCGCTACGTGGAATTGTTACAAAAAGGGAAAATTCCTTACACCGTGGTATTTGTCCGTGAAGGGATAGTGGCAGCAGAAAGCATAGATGTGGAAAATCCCCGGCAGGTATTGCTCCGCCAGGGGCAGATGACCTATATATTTAAAGGCAAAGACCCCTTTGCAGCCATGCCCTGGGAGGAATACATTGATATGTGCATCGAAGATTGTTGGGAAGAATGGTAGGTTAAGATTTTGAAGGTCTTTGGGTTAAAGATAATTTTTATTTCGGTAATAGTTGTAATATCCACATTTATCCTTTCGCATTTTAAGCTGTTAGATAGATTTGAGCTCACCACTTTAGATTATCGGTTTAAGCTAAGGCCGCAGAAAAAAGGTTCCCCCCAAATTGCCATAGTTGAGATAGCCGAAGATAGCATCCAGCAGATTGGCCGCTGGCCTTGGTCAAGAGATTGGCACGCTGAATTGATTGATATCTTGACCCTTTATAAGGCCAAGATTATAGATATTGATATTCTTTTTAGTGAGAAATCTGAAGAGCCAATTGATAATTTCTTGGCTTCTGCAATTAAGAGGGCGAATAATGTTTATTTGCCCTTTGTCTTTGAGCGCTCCCGGGGTGAAATCCGTCGCATCGAATCCTTACCTGTATTTTACGCAAACATAAAAGGCACAGGCTACATCAATGTTTTGCCTGACGAGGACGGAGTTATCAGAAGAATAGAATTTTTTAAAGAATACCAAGGTAAGACATATTACCACATTGGCTTTAAAATTGCCTGCGATTACTTAGGGGTTAAAGAAGAAGATATTCAAATCTATCCTAAAAGATTTATTGAACTTAAAAATACAAGCATCGGCAATATAAAAATTCCACTTGACGAACAAAACCGTACGATTTTGAATTGGCCGGGTAAATGGGAAAAGACTTTTAAGCATTTTTCCTTTGTAGATATAATCGTCTCACATCAGCAAGTAAAAGAAGGAATGAAGCCGAGAATCAATTTGCAGGAATTTAAAGACAAAATTTGTCTGGTGGGCTTAACTGCTGTCGGTCTTATCGATATAAAGCCCATACCCCTTGAAACATTATATCCTGCCTTAGGAGTTCATGCCTGTATAATTGACAATATCTTACGCAAAGATTTTATTCGGGATTTAGGCAGGTTTTATAAAAATTTAGCCATTATTTTTTGCTCTTTGTTGGTAGGGATGATATTTTTGCTGATAAAAAAGCCCATAAAATTTGCGCTTCTGACTTTGGCTTTAGCCACAGGCTATTGCCTGTTGGTGGTCTTTTTGTTTAATACCAAGGGTCTCTGGCTTAATCTCATTTATCCTCTTTTTTCCCTTACCCTTGCCTATACAAGTATGACCCTTTATTCCCAGATAGTCTCAGCTCTTGAAAAGGCCAGATTATATAAACTTGCCATTACGGATAGCCTGACGGGTGTATATGTAAGAGGGCATTTTAATCTTTTGCTTGATGCAAAGATTCAAGAAGCCCGGCGCTCCCAGCAGAGATTATCCATTGCGATGCTAGATATAGACCACTTCAAATCCTTTAATGATACCTACGGGCACCAGACCGGCGATTTTATCTTAAAAGAAGTAGCCGCAATATGTAAAAGTGCTACACGCGGCTGGGATGTTTTAGCCAGATACGGAGGAGAAGAGTTTGTTTTGATGTTACCCAATACCGACTTAAAAGGAGCCAAAATGCTGGCGGAACGCATAAGAGCATTGATAGAAAAACACGTATTTATTGATAACAACAATATGTCTTATCGGGTAAATATAAGTTTGGGAGTTGCGGATTTGGAAGAACAAGATACCCGCGAGACCTTAGTGAATAAAGCAGATGCCGCCCTTTATCTGGCAAAGAGAACGGGTAGAAACAAGGTTTGCGATTGGCAAGAATGCCAGGAAGATAAAAAAGAAAACCCTTGATTTGATTCCATAAATGTATTAATCTAAAATTAGAGCAATTTAAAAATAAAAAGAGGAGGATAAGATGAAAGACATAAAAAAGATTCTTTTGGTTTCTACGATAGGTCTGGGAATGTTAGTTTTCTTAGGCAATATCTTTGCCGCTGAAATGAGTAAAGATTTGTTTATCTCTGAATTATACGGCAACGTGATGATAAAAAAGAGTGGCGCAAAGGAATTTATTCCCGCAAAAAAGAATATGCCTGTTTCACTAGGCGATGAAATCAAAACCGGCAAAAATGCTTATTGTGAGATAGCCTTTGATAAGGAATTAGAGACATTGGTTTCGGTTAAGGAGAATTCTGACTTGGTAATAAGTAAGATTATGATGGAGTCGAAGACAAAAAAAGAAGAGACACTCCTAGATTTAAAGAGTGGCTCAGTATTGACAAAAGTAAAGAAACTGACGACCGAAGAATCTAAGTTTCAGATAAAGACGCCTACTTCTATCGTTGGTGTAAGAGGCACAAACTTTGAGGTTAAAGTAGTTCAGTAAATTTTTATGAAAAAACTCCCAAAGATTTTAATTATCAGTTTTTTTATTTTTTTAAATTTAAGTCTGCGCATATACGCTCAACCTCCCGTTATTCCTTCAACAAAAACCGGTGCGGTAGAACAACAATTTGAGGAAAGGGCACCCATTTATCAACCTACTGAAGAAGAACCCACATTTTTTAAATTAGAGAAACCTGAAGAAGAATTTATCTTTCCCGAAGATTTAAAGGTTTTCATAAAGAGGATAGATATAAGCGGAAATACAGTTCTTTCTACCAAGCAGATAAAGAAAATAACTTCTCAATATGAAAATAAAGAATTAAATTTTAAGGCATTAAAAGAGATGGCCAAGGCAGTGGAGAAGAGATATCGTAAACAAGGTTATTTCTTGGCCAGCGTTTATTTGCCACAACAGGAGATAAAGGATGGCGTCTTAAAGATAGTAATATTGGAGGGAAGGTTAGGCAAGGTTTTGGTAAAAGAGGCCCGTTTTTATAACCAGGAATTCATCCGGAAAAATTTCCATCCGGCGAAATCTGGCGTAATACATTATGCCCGCTTTGTGAAATCATTGATGTTATTAAATGAAAATTCAAAATGCGAAGTGCGCGCTACATTGGTAAAAGGAAAAGAAAGAGGCACAACCGATGTAATCTTGACGGTTAAAGATAAATTGCCTTTAAATCTCGGTTACAGTTTTAACAATTTCGGTTCGCGTTATATCTCCAAGAGAAGGAATGATTTTAATATAAATTATACGAATTTAATCGCTGCCGGCGATACGCTGTCACTGCGCACAGTTTTTGGCGACCCTTTTAATCGACTTAAATTTGCCAGAGGCGAATACAGTCTCTTTATAAACAGTTATGGCACACGGCTCAAATTTTCTTATGATTGGCTGGAATTTGATGCCATAAGGGAACTGGCGATTTTAGATACTTCGGGAAAATCCAAGATTTACGGTGTAGATTTAATCCATCCTTTAATCCGCAATCGCAACACCAATCTGGATGTGGGAATAGGTTTTGATTATAAACAGGTCTATGATTATTTATTGGGCGAGGTTAACAGCGATGATGAGTTAAGGGTGCTTAAATTTAAATTTAAGTTTGACCATCTGGATAATTTTGCGGGCCGCAGTTATTTGTTAGGTATGGCTTCTTTTGGTATAAAGGATATTATGGGCGCTTTAAGAGACGATGATGTCTGGGCTTCGCGGCGTGGCGCAGGTGGGGAATTTAGCAAATTAAACTTGGCACTCGTAAGGGTCCAGAAGATGCCCTTTTCTTCTTATCTCATAATAAAGGCGGCTGGCCAATATGCATCCGATGATTTATGCATTCCCGAACAATTTTCCATTGGCGGAGCGGATAGTGTAAGAGGATATCCGCCTTCCGAATATCTGGGAGATGAAGGATACGAGACGAGTTTGGAATTAAGAATACCTCCTCCTTTTGCCGGTAACATAAAAATACCTTTCCTAAAGAGAAGAATAAAAGATATGGTCCAGATTATCGGTTTTATTGACCATGCCGGTGTTTATTATAAACACTATTTATTTGGAGAAAGGCGTAGTAATAGATTGACCGGCGCAGGGGTGGGGCTACGTCTAAATCTTGCCGCAGATATTACAGCAAGGATAGATTGTGGTTTTCCTATCGGTTCAACCGAGCCCTCTGACGGCGCAAATGCCCATATCTATTTTGAAATCAGTAAGAAATTTTTCTAAAAAGCCCCCTTCCTAAAATCAATTCTTAAAAAGGCTTTTGCTTGCATTTTTTATAATGTGTAGTAAAATAACAGCAAATATGCCCACGTAGCTCAGTTGGCAGAGCAGCGGTTTCGTAAATCGCCGGTCGTCCGTTCGAAGCGGACCGTGGGCTTTTTTAAATAAATAAGGTGGTAAATTTTAATCTTATCCTGAGAAATAAAAATTTTCTTTTTCTTTGGATCGGTCAGATAATCTCGCAGTTGGGCGACCGTATTGACCAGATGGCACTAATTGCTTTTATTAGTCTGCGTTTTCCCCGCTCACCTTTAGCAGTTGCAAAAATTCTTTCCTTTACAATTATTCCGGTATTTCTTATCGGCCCGGTGGCGGGGGTTTATGTCGATAGGTGGGACAGGCGGCGGACGATGTATATCTGCGACTTCATAAGGGCGGGTTTAGTTTTTACTATTCCTTTTTTTCTTTTTTATCGCCAGAATCTATTTTTTATCTATACAATCGTTTTTCTAATATTTTGCATCGGTCGTTTTTTTGTCCTGGCAAAGTATTCCATTATCCCAAAGTTAGTCAGAAACGAGGAACTGCTTTTAGCCAACTCTCTTGTAAATGTTACTGGTATGATTGCAGCAATAACGGGTTTTGGCGTGGGAGGGGTGATTGTGGAATGGGTAGGTGCCAAGAACGGCTTCTATATTGATGCGTTAAGTTTTTTTATTTCCGCCCTGCTCATATTTCTTATTGGCATAAATAGCCGCCAAAAAACCGTTTTTCGGACTGAATCAATAAAAGAAGTAACTAAGGTCGGAAAAGAAATTGTAGAGTCAATAGGAAAATCGGTAATTACTGAGATAAAAGAAGGGATAATTTATTTCTTCAAACAACGAGAAATTAGATTTATTGCGGCCATCCTTTTTCTCTTGTGGTCTGCCTTAGGAAGTGTATATACAGTTTTGATTGTCTTTGTTCAGGAAAGTTTGCGTTCTACTACCAAAGACCTTGGGCTTTTAATTATGTTTTTGGGTATAGGATTATTTCTCGGCTCTTTAATTTATGGCAGATTCGGCGGCAAGTTTTCTCAATACAAAACCATTTTTTCTTCTTTAATCGCGGGTGGTTTAATGCTTATCATTTTTGCCTTAGGACTCAGATACAATCCGAATTTTATCTTTGCTGCCATCCTGGCATTTTTATTTGGCCTATCCGTTTCTCCCATTATGGTTGCCTCCAACACCCTCATTCACAATATCAGCGAGGATAAGATGATGGGTAAGACCTTTAGCTCCCTGGAGATGGTTATTCATTTGGGATTTTTGTTATTTATGTTTATAAGCAGTTTTTTGACTGAACAGGTTTCTAAGGTTTTGGTCTTAATAATTGTAGGGATGTTTTTTTCTTTATTGGGTTTACTCAACCTTATTTTTCATCGTAAGATTCCATGGTTAAGTTAGAAGAACGCAAAGAATTAACTAAGGACCGTCCGGTTGAAATTGCTCCTTTACCCCGCCAGGCGTACATACATTTGGCGCAACATACAGGGAAATCTGCTACTCCTTGCGTGAAGACCGCGGATACCGTATTAACCGGTCAATGTATTGGCTTAAGTGAAGCGGCGGTATCCAGCGCAATCCACTCTTCTATTTCCGGGAGGGTTTTAAGTATCAGGGACTATCTCCATCCTATTTTGGGATACGCCAAGGCAGTGATAATTGAGAGCGATGGTCAGGACACAAAAGAGAAATTAGAACCAAGAAGCCAGAAAGAAATTGAGAAATTAGGTCCTGAGGAGATAAGAAAGCTTGTCCAAAAGGCAGGCATTGTGGGTTTGGGCGGGGCTGCCTTTCCTACGCACATAAAACTTAATCCTCCTCGGCCGATCGATACTTTAATTATAAACGGAGCCGAATGTGAGCCGTATCTAACTTCGGATTATCGCCTGATGGTAGAGAAAACAAAAGAGATAATTTTGGGTATTGATTTGGTCTTGCGCTGTATAAATGCAAAATACGTCTATATCGCCATTGAAGACAATAAGCCAGAAGCAATTAAGGCATTTAAAGGTGAAGTTAAAAATCTAAAATTCAAAATCCAGATTTTAAAGTCATTTTATCCCCAAGGTGGAGAAAAACAGTTGATAAAAAATATATTGGATAAAGAAGTTCCTTCAGGAAAACTCCCTTTTGATATTGGCGTTGTCGTGCATAATGTCGCTACAATTTATGCTATTTATGAAGCAGTATATAAAAATAAACCTTTATATGAACGGATAGTCACAGTTACCGGAAGTTGTCTGGAAAATCCAAAGAATCTTTTGGTCAGGATTGGCACACCAATAAAGGATTTAATCAACGCCTGTGGACCACTTGTAAAGACCCCTTATAAAATAGTGATGGGTGGGCCAATGATGGGTATTGCTCAATGTAGCCAAGATATCCCCATCATAAAAGCAACCAATGGGATAATTTTACTTAGCGAAGAGGAGGCAAGGATATACGAAGAGCAGGTTTGTATTCGTTGTGGCGCTTGTGTGAGGAACTGTCCGATTGGACTTATGCCTTGCATAATTGATGCCGCAAGCCGCAAACAAGATTGGAAATTGGCTGCTGCCTACGGCGCCTTAGATTGTATTGAGTGCGGATTGTGCAGTTATGTCTGTCCGGCAAATCGTTGGCTGGTTGAGGCGATAAAATTAGCCAAGCAAATGCAGAGGAAATGAAAGAGATATTAAGATTGGGATTGGCTCTTTTTTTAATCTGTGTAATTTCTGCGGCGATATTGTCTTTTGTTTATGGTCTGAGCCGAGAAAGAATCCTTAGCCAGAAAAAACAAGAAGAATTGCAGGGATTAAGAAAGGTATTGCCGGATGCCTTGCGGATAGAAAAGATAGAGGCAGGTGATTTAGTATATTATATCGGCTACGACAAAGATAATAAAGATATAGGCAAGGCAATTATTGTCTCAGGGAAGGGTTATAGTAGCGATATTGTAAGTTGTGTAGGGATAGATAATGAGGGAAGAATTTTGGGCATTGAGATCTTAAGTCAAGCCGAGACGCCTGGTTTAGGTGCTAAAATTGCCGAACCCGCATTTTTAAGCAAATTTAAGAGGAGAAACATCAAAGATATAGGTAGCCATGATGCAATTACCGGCGCAACCATATCTTCCTGTGCCGTGATTAATGCGATAAAAGAAAAAATAGAAGCACTGATACAGAAATTAAAAAAATGAAATCTATGTCACAAAATTATTGCGTTTCTTGTTCGCCACACCTACATAAGGATATTTCTATCGGGCGGATAATGTGGTCGGTCTTTTTTGCACTCATCCCTGCGGGTGTTGCCGGCATAATCATCTTTGGCATAAGGAGTTTATGGGTAATTATTGTTTCAATAAGTAGTGCACTAATTTTTGAATATCTGATTCAGAAATTAAGAAGACAGAAAATTAGTTTATGGGATGGTAGTGCGGCCTTGACGGGTCTTCTTTTGGCGTATAATTTATCCAGTAGTGTTCCTTTGTGGATACCAGTTGCCGGCGCTTTTTTTGCGATTCTTATTGCCAAACATACCTTTGGCGGATTGGGTAAGAATATATTTAATCCGGCATTAGCAGCGAGGGCATTTTTAATCGTCTCCTGGCCAAAATATATGACTACTTTTACTCAGCCCTTTAGCGTTGATGGCATTACTTCTGCTACCCCCCTCACATTAATTAAAGACGGAAAGATAAATAATATTTCTCAGATAGGACTTAGTTATTGGGATTTATTTTTAGGCAGACGTGGCGGTTGTATTGGCGAGGTTTGTATTTTAGCACTTTTAATGGGTGCTTTGTTTTTGCTTTGGAAAGGCTATATCAGTCTTCATATCCCTTTGAGTTTTATCCTGACGACCCTCTTTTTTAGTTGGGTATTTGATAAAAATGGTTTTTTTAAAGGCGATTTGCTTTTTACATTATTGTCGGGCGGTTTGGTCTTGGGCGCATTTTTTATGGCAACGGATTATGTTACCAGCCCTTTGAGTAATAAGGGAAAAATTTTCTTTGGTTTTGGCTGCGGTTTTTTAACCTTTATTATCCGTCGCTGGGGCGGTTATCCAGAAGGAGTTTCGTTTTCGATTCTGATGATGAACGCTGCGGTGGCCTTGATAGACCGCTATTTAAGGCCAAGAATATATGGAACAAAACTAAAATGAAAAAGTTAATCAAGGAATTCAGTAAAGGCGTTATAATCGAGAATCCTACTTTAGGCCTGGTATTGGGGCTTTGCCCAACTTTGGCAGTATCTACTTCGGTGGAAAATGCCATTGGTATGGGATGCGCGGCAACGTGTGTGCTTTTTGGCTCAAATATTATTATTTCTTCTTTGCGAAAGATTATTCCCAGCCGCATCCGTATCCCTTGTTTTATCGTGGTGATTGCTACGTTTGTCACGGTAGTTGAATTTTTGATGAAGGCATATTTTCCGGCGTTAAATAAAGCGCTGGGTATATATGTACCTTTGATTGTGGTTAATTGTATAGTTTTGGGCAGGGCCGAGGCCTTTGCCTGTAAAAATACAGTGCTACATTCTATTTTTGACGCACTGGGAATGGGATTTGGCTTTACGCTCGCCCTGACCATAATTGCTTCGATAAGAGAGTTAAGCGGAGCTGGTACATTGCTGGGAATGGTTGTAAGAAAGAATTTTGAACCAGTAACCATGATGGTGCTTGCTCCGGGGGCTTTGTTAACAATTGCTTTTTTAATCGCAGGGGTCAATTATTTTAAAGCCAAACAACGCGAAAGGTTGAAATAAAATGGATCTCAGTAAATTTATAGTCGTCATAATCAGTATGGTTTTTGTGAATAATTTTATACTTTCTAAGTTTCTCGGGCTTTGTCCTTTTATCGGCGTGTCTAAAAATATCAAGCCGGCGATGAGTATGGGGATGGCAGTTACTTTTGTTGCCGCAATGTCTTCGGTTATTACGTGGTTAGTATACGCTTTTGTGCTCATCCCCTTCAAGATAGAGTATTTAAGGACGATCACTTTTGTTCTGGTTATTGCGGGATTTGTGCAGTTTGTAGAGATGGTAATAAGAAAGACAACCCCTGTTTTATATCGGGCCTTAGGGATATATCTGCCGTTAATCACTACAAACTGCGCCATCTTGGGGGTTACCGTATTAAATAGCGACACTTTCTTTGGTGGGGGGATGAATAAATTAGAAAGTTTTCTTTTGTCTTTGACGCAAGGTGTTTTTGCCGGGGTGGGCTTTACTTTGGCGCTTTTACTTATGTCAGGAATAAGGGAAAGACTTGAACTTACAGATGTGCCAGAGGTAATGAAGGGGGTGCCCTTGGCCTTTGTGATTGCCTCTTTGATGAGTTTGGCTTTTATGGGATTTAGCGGTTTTAAGATACATTAGAAAAAAATGACATTAAGACAGAGATTTAGAAAGATTAAGTTATTATTGCTGGATGTGGATGGAGTTTTAACCGATGGCCGGATTATTTACGATAGCCGGGGTCGCGATTTAAAATTCTTTGATGTCCACGATGGTTTAGGGGTGTATCTTTTAAAGAAAGCAGGTATAAATACAATTTTAATTACTGCCAAGGGCTC
>JAMWDD010000029.1 GCA_023818885.1 Candidatus Omnitrophota bacterium
AGAAGAACTTAAAAAATACCAGGGAATTAATGCAGTTAAAAGAAAAATGGGAAATTTCTCTATCTGAATTTTTAATATTAATGCGAATACCATTGAAACTATAACCATTATGAGTAATGGATTTAATAGGGTCCAGGAAAAACCTAGAACAGCACTTTTGTATCTTATTTTAAATTCCTTAATAGCCAGAATGAAAATAAGCTCCTTATAGGAAAAAATATTTTTTAAATATTTTATTATATTAACCGGCGTCATTTGTTTAAAAATAAGAATGAAATAAGTGAGGAAGGACCTTAGAAACGTTAATTATTTCTTTTGTTGCTTTTTCACAAGAAAGTATGTTCTACCTATAGTTTTTAGTTTTTGTATAGTATTTATTATATATCTATTTTGAAGTAAAATAAAGAAAAGAATTATACCTATAGCATCAACCAAGATATCGATCAATTGGCCGTGGCGGCCAAGCGCAAATTGTGGATAGATCTCATTCGATACTGCATAAAGACATAAAGAAAAGATAAAAAATAGACCAAAAAAGCAGCATAAACAATTGTAAATTAAATGTTCTTTTAAGGGCGCGATAAAGAAAAAAGCAAGAATAAAATATTCGCTGATATGAGCAAGTTTTCTTAAAATTAAGTCCCAGAAGTTAAAAGGTGTTTTTAATTCAGGAATATGGGAGAGTATAAATATTAGACCGCACCAGACAAAAACCGGCAGCCAAAATTTTACTAACTTCATTTTTGATGATTGTTCTGATAAATACCGCTGTAGCCTTTATCTACTTCATCAATACTGATAAAAACCAATTGGATTAAGCGGGCATTCTGCTTGATTTTAATGCCAAAAGGATTTTCTACAACCAAAATAAACTCACTCCTGCCTTGAAAACCTGCATCCCAGACCGCATTCTGACAAAAAGCGCCCATCCTTAAAAGTGAACTACGAGGAAACGCAATTGCGATAAGGTCATTGGATAGATTTACAATTTCATTGCTTAATATTTTATAAGCACCTTTTTTTAGATTCCACCAACCAAATTTGTCTTCAGGCCTTTCTTTTTGGGGCAAAATCTCTTTTCCTTGGGGAATTGCCCTTTCTTTATTAGAAAAATCCAGTTTTCCGGCGCAATCAAACTCAAAAATCGCTTTTACCGTTATGTCAAAGCCGTTAGGTGTCAGTTGTGTTTCCAGATTAATAAAATCGGTAATCAATGCTTTTTCTTTAATGAGTTTTTCAATTTCTTTTATATTGAGAATCATTGTGGTTTTAACTTTAGAACTTCTATTTTCTTTTTTATCTCTTCGGGAAAGGCATGGGGTTTAAAAGAATTATCCACGCAGACCAAAATGGTTTTGGCAGAAGCAATGAGTTTATCTTCCTGATTTTTTATCTCATAGCCAAAAGTGAGGCGGACATTGGATACATCCTCAATCCAGGTCTTTATATCCAGCACATCTAAATATCTTGCCGGAAACTTATAATCAATTTCCTGACGAGCAACCACAAAAAATACACCTTGTTCATAGAGTTTAGTCAAAGACAAGTTATTTTCTTCAAAAAATTCCGTGCGCGCCTCTTCTAAAAAGTCCAGATACCTTGAATAATAAACTACTCCGCCACAGTCAGTATGATGATAAAAAATGCGTTTTTTCATCGTATTCAATTATGGTTTTTCTTTCTTTTCCGCCTCAATAGTAACTTTTATTTCCGGGTATTTATCCCCAGAAAACTTTACTTCAGGAGGAACTATAAGCTTAGGGGTAAGCGTTGTCGTCTGGGTTATGGAATTTAAAAGAATGGGCTCGGTTACCGCCTTGATTTTATCTCTGGGGATGATACTGGGGATAAGGACAGATATTTCCTTAGGCTCAACTTTTATCTGGCGGATAATAATATCTGCGGGAGCGCGGCCCTGAGTATTTAATTCAACCGGGAGATTAAGCGTAAGCATCCGATATATCGTAAGCCCCACCTCTTCGGGATTAAAGTTAACGATAGAAATTCCCGAAGGAAGATTTACCATTTCCTTGCTAAACAAAATTTTGTTTTCTCCATCTTTCTTAATTCCCGCCATATCCAGCGAAAGTTTAAGCGCCTTCGCATCAACTAGTTTAAATGCGCGCTCGGTGCCGCTTAAAGTAACACTGACTTCTTTGGGTTTCGGTTCTTTGATAAATATATCTGTTGCTAAATTGCGGTATTCAATGGGAATAACAAAATCCCGACGGATTATTTCTGGTCGATGCCCAAAGATAAGCCAAAGGCCTGTGGCAAATAATACAGCAATAATTTTCTCTAAAAAGTGGCCTTTTAAAAAATCCACTAACACAGAGTTTTTTTTCGCAGGGAATCTTTTGTAATAAAAATTTTCTAGGATTCCGTCAAGCTGACTGACATCCTTTAATTGCTTGATATTTCCCTCCTCGGCAACAGAAACTGTACCTTGTTCCTCTGAAACAATAATACAGAGTGCATCAGTGCGTTCAGACAGGCCTAAAGCAGCGGTATGGCGTGTACCGAGGCCGGAAAGCTTCTCGGTATTTGTGGATAAAGGTAAGTGGCAACTTATGCGCGTGACTCTTCCATTGTCAATAACCAATGCACCATCGTGCGTCGGCACATGTGGGTCAAAAATGCTTTCCAGTAAAACCTGGTTCAGCAAACCGTCCACTTCAATACCCGCTTCCAAGTGGCGGTCAAGCGGGTCTATGCCGCGTATGGCAATAAGGGCGCCGTTTTTTTTCTGGGAAAGCCGGCTGACGGCATTAACTATATGTTCTATATCTTGACTAAAAGGAGTTTTGCGGCGCTGTTTACGGATAATGCCCTTTACTGCCACAACTTCAAAGAAATGACGAATCTCCTCCTGAAAAATAACCACAATCATAATAAGAAATATAGCAAAAAATGCCTGAAAGAATGTCGTAGTTAGATATAAGTGAAAGAGGCGGGCAAGCGCATAAATCGAGCCCAATATCACTATACCGATAACAATAAACCTGGCGCGGGCTTTTTTTAACCAGACTAAAATCAGATAAATAAATATGGCGATGATAAAAATATCAATTATATCTACAATACCAATATCCCTAATTAACCCTGAAATATATTCTAATATTTTCGTAAAAAACATAATTTACCCAACAAAAAACGCCCTTCTATAACCTATTCCCCCCTGACTTTTTGATTATACAAGAGATCAAAAAATTATCAATACTTAAGTTAATTCTTCTAAAGGTATTACAAAAGCCTTTAGCCCCTCCCGGCCAAGTTTCTTTCTTAATTCTCTTATAGCGGCAAGCATCTGCTTTGCCTGCTCCTCATCACAGGCAACATAAAGGATATTATTCAATCCTGGCCAGACGTCGTTACCGGCATGTGTGCCTGAGGTTGTACCTCTACCGTATACACCAGTGATTTTGGTATAATTCTTCATGGCAAAATTTTCTAAAATCTCCATCACCTCCATATCTATGGCCTCATTATAAACAATCATAACCATCTGCATCTTTAGCCCCGTTTCTTCTTGAATCTTGTTTCAAACACTGCATACATCGTAGGCACGAATAGCATCGTAAATAATGTGGAAACTGATAGACCCCCTAACATCGTAATGCCCAAAGGCTGCCATGCCTCTGAACCCTCACCTCCCGATAATGCCAACGGAAGTAGCCCGACAAGCGTAGTAATGGTTGTCATAAGCACTGGTCTTAACCTATCTTTACCGCCTTGGGTTATCGCTTCTTGCATGGAAAGGCCGCGGCTGCGTAAGATATTAATATAACTAATAAGGACAATCGCATTATTTACCACTATTCCCATCAGCATAACCATACCCAGATAACTCATCACATTTAAAGTGGTCCCGCTGATTAAGAATGCCAGGATAACGCCGATAAAAGTAAAAGGAATAGCAAACATAACGATAAAAGGATCCAGCAAAGATTCAAACTGGGCGGCCATAATCATAAAAACAAGGGCTATGCCTAAAATCATTAGAAAAAATAGGTCTTTGAATGCCTTTTGCTGTTCTTCTGCCTCGCCGCCAAAATTTATCAAGATATCCTGCGGAATAGCGATTTTTTTCAATGCGTTTTTTAAATCTTCAATAATTTTACCTGGTGAACGCCGATAAGTATTACATTCAACTCTCACCACTCTTTCCCGATTTAAACGTTCAATTACTTCAGGAATGCTTGTCTCATAAATACGCGCAACATTGGACAATTTAATCTGTTTTCCAGAAATCGGAGAAACGATGCTTAAATTTTCAATATCTTCTAAAGTTGAGCGCGATTCCTCTTCAAGCTGCACATAAATATCGTAGGTCTTTCCTTTCTCCCGGTAACGCGAAGCAACTGCACCCTGAATATATGTCCTTACTTCACCGGCAAGGGTGGACATGTTTAAACCTAAAACCGCTGCCTTTTCTCTATCTACTTCAATCCTTAATTCTGGTCGATTAGATTCACGGGAAATTACAACATCCACTACACCGGGGATACTTTCCAAGAGCTCTTTAATCTTTGCCGCCAAGGCATCTGTTTCTTCAAAAGAATGACCGATAATTTCCAAAGAAATTCGCTTGCCTCCTCCGCCGAGTAATATCTGGGCCAAGGGATTACCTATGCTTACATCGGTTTTTAATACCCCGGGAATCTCCTTTATTTTTTTTCGTATCGCATTTGCCACATCTTTAACTGAGCGCTTCCTTTCTGTTTTAGGCACGAGTTTTCCCCCGGCCGCAATAATATGTGTGCCTGAGGCCTGCCCCATAGACCTGCCAATGCCGGGGATAAGGCCGCATCTTGAATAGAAATATAGTTTTTCCGGCACTTCATTAAGAAATATTTTCTCAATGCGCTGGGCTACCTTAGCAGATTCTTCTATGCGTGTTCCGATAGGTAAATGCACAGTTATCCGCAGGTCCCCTGTATCTTCTTCAGGAAAAAATTCATTACCAACAAATTTAGTCAAAACGAGGCTAAAAATAAATGCGCCCAAGAAACTAAAAATTACCAATTTTTTGTGCCTAAGACACCAGGATAAAGATTGAGCATAAAACCCCTCCCATCTTATAAAGACCTTTTCGGAAAAATTATAAAATTTAGCGAATAAGCCATTTTTGTTCTTATCTTTTAACTCTTGACTTTCTAACCTCAACAATTTTGAACATAACATCGGGCTAAAGGTAATTGCCGTAAATAAAGAGGCAAGAAGCGTAACAATGGTAATCACTGCCAATTCCACAAACATCCTTCCCACCACCCCGCGGATAAAAAGCATTGGCACAAAGACGACAATGGTAGTAAAGGTGGAGGCGGCGATAGCAAGAAACATCTCCGCCGTCCCAAAGACCGCGGCCTCTTGTATCCGCTGTCCGCGTTCAATATGGCGCCGGATATTATCCACCACGACGATAGTGTTATCCACAACCAGGCCTGAAGCAATAATAATGGCAGAAAGACTGATAACGTTAATCGTCCTTCCGCTTAAAAATATATAGATAAAACTGATAAGAAGAGAAAAAGGAATGGTCAGCGCAACGATGAGACTATCCCGGATGCGACGCAGGAAAAACCATACTACCAAAATAACCATAATAATGGCCTGGCGAACGGAGGTCTTTAATGAATTTAGGGTATCAAGGATATCTTTGGAGGTATCAAAGATGACCGTTGATTTTACATCGGCAGGAAGGGTATTCTGTAGTTGAGCCAAGCGTTTTTTTACGCGGTTACATACTTCAACCGTGTTTGCGCCGCTTTGCTTCTGCACCATCATCATAATACCGGGGTTCTGGTTTATACGCACGATAGTGGTGACTTCTTTAAAGCTGTCTTCGACTTTGGCCACATCTTTCAGATACACATACCTGCCATTGCGCGTCCCCAAAATTACAGAATTTATTTCATCCGGCGATGAAAATTCACCCGGCAGCCGAATAAGATAATCCGTAAGCCCGCTTTTAAGGTTACCAACCGGCTGGGTGACATTTTCCATTCTTAAGGCATTCTGGATATCAATTATCGAAAAGCCATAGGCCTCCAGCCGCTCTTTGTTAATCCAGATATTTATTTGACGCTGGAGTCCACCACCTTGAAACTGCACTGCACCTACCCCGGGAAGTTGCTTTAAATTATCGGCCACGCGTTTATCTAATAAATCGTATAACTCCGGATAACTTCTATCCGCCGTAAATCCAATAAAAAGCACCGGGATATTAGCGGTATTAAATTTAAAAATAAAAGGATTATCCATCTCATCCGGAATATCCGGCAAAAAGCGCTTGGCTAGTTCAATGCGGTCACGCACATCATTGGAAGCCGCATCCAAATTAGTTCCCCAGATGAATTTAAGCGTTATAACCGACATCCCCTCGGAGGAGTAAGAAGTAATTTTTTCTATTCCCGGCGTTGTACTTAACTGATTTTCCAGTTCCTCAGTTACTTTAATTTCTACATCTTCAGGGTTTGCCCCTGGATAAGCTGCAATAACGCTGATAACTGGCGGCTCTATCTCGGGAAGCAAATCCACACCAATCCGCGTCAGGCTATAAAAAGCAAGGATAAGGATGCCACAGAATATCATTAAGTTAGTAACCGGTCTTTTTACGCCGAATTCAGGCAACCGCATAATTATTCCTCTACCCTTACCTCTGCACCTTCGTAAAGTCTTTGCTGACCCATTATCACTACTAAATCTCCTTCTCTCAAACCTTCTTTAATCTCATAGTAAGGCCCCTGGCGAATGCCTAATTTAACATTACGTAAAACTGCTTTTTGATTCTCCACAATATACACATAAAAATTCGGCATCCTGCCTAAGATCGCTTCTTTTAAAACCACCGGCACATTCTTATGACTTTTGACAATCAAACCTACCCTTGCAAACATACCGGATTTAAGACGGTATTCTGGATTATCCACGATAATTTCAAGCGGAGCAGTGCGGCTAAAAATATCCACCACCGGGCTTATTTTTGTTACCCTCCCCCTGAATTCTTCATCCGGCCAGGCATCAACAAAAATTCTTGCCGATTGACCCACAAAAACCTCTGACAAATATTTCTCAGGAATCTCTAACTCAATTTTGACCTCATCCATATTGACTACCCGGCCGATGGGCGTCTGGGGTGAAACATTTGTTCCGATATCTACGTATATCCTCCCAATAACCCCGGTAAGCGGACTTTCTACCGGCGCCTTCTCAAATTTAAGCCCTACTTCATCTCTATCAATGTAAGCGATAATATCTCCTTTTCTCACCCATGCCCCATCTTCTTTGACTTTTTCAATAATTTTCCCACTCACCTTCGGATAAATCTCTGCCTCATCCTTGGCCTTGATATTACCTACATATTCCAAAATCTCTTCAAACTCCTGCAGTTTAATCCTTACAATCTTTACCGGTATAACTTCTTTTGCCTGTATTTTTGTCTGCACCTGCTGTTTTTGGCAACCGAAAATAACGCTTATAATTAAAATAAGGAATAGAAATAATTTTTTGTTTTTCATTTTCTTACCATCCCCCTGTTGCCTTCTCAAAGTTACTCTTGGCAATAAGATAATCATAAATTGCCTGTTTTTTGTTAAAAATGGAAATCTCGTAACTCAACTCTGCATCTTGATAATCAAGATGGCTTGCGACACCTTCTCTATATTTTTTTTCTATACTGGCTTTTTGATCCTGATACATCCTTATATCTGCCTCTGCTGAGTTAATTTTGGCAATTGCACTCTTTAATGCTAAATACGCCTCCTTCAATTCCAAAACTATATCTTTAATTGCCTTCTCCTTTATCAATTGCGTCTGTTTCTGGCCAATAATCGCCTCTTCTACCTTGTGTTTAGTGGCGAAGCCATCAAAGATTGGCCAAGAAAGCGTAATTCCTAATATATTATAATCACTCCAGTTTTTCTTTAAACCCATAATAGAGGCCTGATGCGAAGCAGTATAATAATCCCAGGAAGCATAAATAATAGGCCGGTTCCCCGCCTTGGCTATTGCAACTGATTTTCTTGCTGCTTTTTCCTGCGCCTCATATTCTCTAATCTCCGGCCGCTGGCTCATCGCCTTCAAAAATGCCTCATCGTATGCCATCTCAAGGCCGTTATAACTAAATTCTCCTTGCGGCTTTACCACCACATCATCTTTTAAATAAAGCAAATTAGCCAAAAGTGCACAACTCGATTCCAAATCATTAATCGATGATGTGTAGATTTCTTCTACACTTTTTAAAGATGCCTCCAAACTAATAATGTCACTTTCTGAGGCCTGTCCTTTTTGGTAGCGCTCTTTGATAAAAATAAGATGCTCTTTTGTATTATCCAATATGCTTTTATTCAATTTGCAAAACTCACCTGCCAAAAGCGCAGTATAAAATGCCTTCCTCACTGCCAAGGCAGTATTCAATTTTGCTGAATCTAACCTTGCCTTCGCAATTTCAATATTGTATCCACTTAATTTTATAGTATTGATTATTGCCCCACCCTGAAATATGGTCTGTCTCATACTCGTTTGTGTATGTATCTGTCTTTCGGTATCTGGATAATACCCCCGCCAATAACTGAGGCCACCACTAAAATTAACCGATGGGTAAAGCGGCGCATACGCCTCTTTAAGTTTTTCTTTGACTTTCTCTACCTCTTGTGCCTGAAGTAAGACATCGCGATTGTCGCGGAGGGCAATCGCCACCGCCTCTTCTAAAGTCAAAGTTACCTCCTCTGCCTTTACTAAAAAAGATATCAACAAAACAAATATTATGATTAACAAATTTATTCTCTTCATGGCAGTTGCATCTCTTTTTCTTTAGTAAGTATATCTTTTATCTTTAACAAAATACGCAGATATTGCTGACGGTCAAACTCGGAAACTTTAGCAAAAGTGTCAATTACCATTTTGCGCCTTTGTTCATTTATTTTTTTGACTAAGGTATTGCCCTTATCAGTTAATTTTATTTTAATTATCCTGCGGTCTTTAGGATCGTAAACCCTAATCGCATAATTGTCCCTTACTAACCTATCCACTATCCCGGTCATCGCTGCGGTAGTCACACGCATAAACTTAGCCAAATCCGACATCCGAGCGTCGTTTCTCTGGTAGAGAAATTCTAAAATAAAAAATTGCGGCAGGGTAATCTTACCCTTAAACAATTCGTTAGTTTGCTGCCGGATAAACTCCTTTGCGATAACCGGCATAATCTCGTTAATCTTATCCGCAAATTCCGATAAAGAGATATGTTGCATATTTAATCTCCTTAATATTTAATTATATTAATAATTAACTAAATAAAGTATAAGATATATTTAATGATTTGTCAATAGAAAGGGGTCTTTATAAGGCGGGATAAATTTTACCTAAAATTGTATATTAATTCTTAGCTCGGTATAAAGGCCGCTTTTTACGTTTATCTTACCTTCGCTGTCTCTATATTTTAAAGTCCGACCAAAAACTCTGCCCATTGTAAAAGAACCAAGGAAAAACTCATTAAACTTATATTTAAGGCCGAAACCGGCGTGTTTCTCTTTATAAAGCAAAACCACATTTTCCTTTTCCTGACGGCCTACTTCAAATTCATCCGTTGTCCCCCCACCTTCAATGAACAAGCCGATTCTCTCATTTAACTTATAAGTAATATTCGGCCTTTTGGGAATAATGTTAAAAGTCAATTTATCGCTGGGTTTATAAATGAAACCTATAACTGGCCAGACCTCATTTTCGTAATCAGGAGAGACCGCTACCCCTAAAATAAAACTCCACTTATCACTGGCAAGATAAATGGCGTAAAGATATGTGGGAATACGAAAGGCAGAAGTTTCAAAACTCCAATCATCGGTATAAAAACTGGGTTTGACTCCTATGCGCATATAGGCCTTCTCCCAGGTAAAAAATGGCAGGGTGACTTCTATGCCAGCCGCTAAACCGGTTAAATGTGCAGGAAGAGTTACCGGGCTAGTATTTTTCAATCCGATATATTTATTTTCTAAAGAAAATTTAAGCGGTAATTTGCCAAATGCTTTTACCTGCCAGTTATATTCAGAAAAGGCCTCAATGACTCTAACCTCCCCAGGCATTGCCTCAACATCGCATGAAGGCATAAATCGACCATAAGATTCTATTGTCTGCACTCCCTCTTTTTCTTTTGGCTCTGTTGGCAAAAGCATCCTGTAAATCAACTGATACTCACTGCCTATGTCTATACCACTTTTTTTCATTGCCGCGGCTAAAGCCATGGCGTGCCCCATCGCCTCTTCTTTAGTCTGGGCAGATGCCAGACAACAGATAGAAAAAAATACCATCCATAACCAAATTATAACCAAGGTTTTTTTCATTTTATTAATGCCTTTCTTTACTTGAATCTTTTTTCTACCTCCTGCCAATTAATATTCGCAAAAAAATTATCAATATATTTTGCACGCTCTAATTGATAATCAATAAAATAGGCATGTTCAAATACATCCATTACTAAAAGTGGATAAGCACCAGAAAGATGTCCTACATCATGTTCATTTATCCAGACATTTAACAATCTTTTGCTTTGCGGCTCTTGATAAAGGATTACCCAGCCAATGCCACGCATTATGCCGGTAGAAACAAAATCCTGTTTCCATAATTCAAAACTGTCAAAATCTTCAATTATTTTTTTGTAAAGCGGACCTTTAGGATCTAACTGGGATTTTCCGCCAAGATTCTCAAAATAATATTCATGCAGGCGCATACCATTAAATTCCCAGCCAAACCTGCGCTTTAATTCTGCGTACTCAGGCGTCTTATCTTTTGCCTCGGAAGACAAAGTATTGATTTTTTCTATGAGTAAATTTGTATTTTTAACATAACCCTGATAAAGTTTAAAATGATTATTTAAAAGTACATCGCTAAAGCCAGGCATTCCCAGTAAATGCGCATATTCTTTTACTGAATAAGAAAATATTACTGCCATCGTTACCTCCTTCTTAATATCTTTATTATAATTTATAAAAATAAAAAAACCAAGCAAATTTTGCTTGGGTTTTAAAAAGCCAATAATTAATTTTGTGGCTTAGTCCAGTTTTTCTATTTTAACTTTCACTACCCCTTTTTTAACCATGCCTATTTTTTGAGCCGCACCTTTAGACAAATCAATATTTCTACCCCTTACATAAGGACCGCGGTCATTAATCACCACAATAACTGATTGGCCATTTTCCAGGTTAGTTACCCTTACTTTTGTGCCCAGCGGAAGCTGGCGGTGTGCAGCAGTAAGTTTATGCATATCAAATCTTTCGCCACTGGCGGTTTTCTTACCGTGAAAATACCTCCCATAGTAAGAGGCACGACCCCAATAAACCCCGGCTATTCCTATATCTGGCCTGTCTAAAATTTTTGCTCCTGCAGATTCGCAGAGGCCAAACCACATCAATAAAATAATAAATAACTTTCTTTTCATTACCAAACCACTCCTTTTTGAAAGAAAAATCAAGGCCTTTTAAAAATTAGGGAATTTTTACGGAAAATTTTGGATAGCGAAACACCTAAAAGAGGTTAGATTAAGAATTGAATCTAAGAATTAGTATTTTAAATTATATCACAAAAATAAGCATTTGCCAGAAAAAAATTTCACCTAAAGATAACTAAAGATGTAAATCCTTATTAATATTAGAGTTAGATAAGAATATCAAATAATTTTTGTTTAGAATT
>JAMWDD010000030.1 GCA_023818885.1 Candidatus Omnitrophota bacterium
GCTGTCCGGACGGCTGGTACATCATAAAGTTAGAGGCAAAAAAAGAAGGCAAACAAAAAACCTTAAATGAGATGTGGGATGATATCAAAAACGGCCTTAAGTTTATAAAGCAACAACAACATATGGAAAAATTCATCTCCGATTTAACCACACAGGCAAAGATAAGCGTAGACGAAAGCAGGATATATTAAAAATGTTAGATCTAAAACAAATATTAAAAAATCGACCTTTGGTGATTTCCTTGATTTTGGCACTCGTGGCGATATTTATGATGCAGTCATATCTTAATCAACAAAAGCAAAAAATTGCCGAGGAGCTGGAGGAACAAAAGAGACAGGTGGCAACTGTCTTTTTAGCTAAAGACAATATTCGGGCAGGTGAAGTTATAAAAAGAGACATGTTAAAATCTGCTAATATGCCGATACGTTTTCTCCAGCCCAAAACCGCTACTTCTTTAGAACAGATAGAAGGCCGCGTTGCATTGGTGCCGATAGAAAAGGGTGAATATATTCTTTTGACAAAATTGATGGCGCGGGGTGAAGGGGAGAATTTAGCCCAGTTGACTCCGCCGGGAAAGCGTGCGGTCTCTATTGTGGTAGATAGCATTGCGGGCTTAGGCGGGATGGTTAGGCCAGGTGATTATGTAGATGTCATTTCTATAATTCCGATTCCCACCATGGGAGCCGATGGTAAACAGGTAGTCCAAGCGACCACGGTAACTTTGTTCCAGAATGTCTTGGTTCTGGCGGTTGGCGGAAAGACCGATTTAGCCGAGATTTTAGCTGAAGAAAAAAAGAAAAAAAGCGAGGAAAAAACTTCGCCGCCTGTTTTTAATCCAATCGTTACACTCGCTTTGGCGCCAGAAGAAGCCAATATCGTTTCTTTTTTACAGGAACAGCAGGTACGCTTGCGTTTGGCCCTGCGTTCTCCGGGTGACGCTACTACTGTACCTGTTCAGCCGCCGGCAACTTGGGATATGGTGTTAAAATATCTTTATCCAGGATATACACCGCAGATGCCAGAAGAAGAAGTGACTAAGCCGCCACCTACTATAGAGATCCAACGTGGTCCCAAAAAGGAAGCAATTACTTCGGGGGAAAGATAAATGTATTTTAAAAAAATATCTTTATTTTTATTACTAATTATTTTTAGCATATCTTATAATAAAAATTTATCTGCTCAAGAATTGAATGAATTTGAAAAAAAGGGTGGAGAGCTTCATTTGGTAGTAAACAATGTTTCTACTTTTAAAGTAAATGAATTAAGTAAAGTAGCAATAAGCAATCCTAAAATAGTGGATGTGGTCTCTGCATCTTTAACAGAATTAACCCTTGAGCCAAAAATGAAAGGTACGACCCAGATTACCTATATAGACAGAGAAGGAGAGCATAAAGTTTATGTGCGGGTATTGGAAAGAGATTTGGAAGCGCTCAAGCGAGGGGTGGATAAAATTATCAAAGACATAGGTTTTAAAGAAATTAATACAGAGATAAATTATGAGGCACAAAAGATTTACCTTTTAGGTGAAGTACTCAGCGAGACAGATAAAGAAAGATTAAAGAATGCTTTGTATCCATTACAGAATGATATAATCGATATGGTGGTTACTCATGATCAGAAGATTGCTGTTGAGATAGACGTTGAAGCGGTAGAGTTAAGCAAGAGCGATGTTGACCATTTGGGCATCAAATGGAATTTATATCCTTTTACGACAGTCACTGAATATCCCTTTTCGGGAACGCCCAACCCTGATAAGATGGCTCACGTTTCACGACGATTGGCTGAAGGATTTAGAATTGGCTATACTTCAAGAGCGGGAGAAAACAATGAAGGTATAAAAGCAGATATAAATCTCTTAGTGCAAAAAGGGAAAGCAAAAGTTCTCTCGCGACCAAAATTAGTCTGTTTAAGCGGCAAAGAAGCGGAGTTTTTGGTGGGTGGAGAAATCCCCATAGTTACTATTTCTACCAGCGGAGAAGGAGGAACCCAGAGCCCCAATGTGGAGTATAAGCCATATGGAATTACTTTAAAAATTAAACCAAAAATTAGACAGAATAATGAGATAGAGCTTGAGGTTTTTACGGAGGTAAAAGATATCGATGAGACACGGGGAGTAAGTACAGACGTCGTTGAGGCCCCTGCGTTTACTACGCGTAATGCTCAAACTAACCTTTATCTAAAAGAAAATGAGATTGTATTTTTAGCAGGATTGATTAGTAACAAACAAAGAGCCACTACGCAAGGAGTACCATTCTTAAGTAAAGTGCCGTTGGTCGGTTGGTTTTTTAAAAATAAAGATACAACCGATGACCAGATAGAGTTAATTATTTCGCTTACACCGCGAATTATCCAAATATCATCTGGGGAAATGCTGGGTATGTCTCAGCAAGAAGAAGTAAAAGCGCAGACGATGCTTAAGCCAGAACCAGATCCTGTTTTGGAATATGCCAGACGGGTGCAAGAAATAATTAGTGGGGTAATTAAATTAGCGCCAGAAGACGAAGACGCCCGCTTAGTTATCACGCTTGTAATTGCATCCGATGGTACAGTCAAGAAAGCAGTATTAAAGGAAGCCAGTGGCATAAAAGATATTGATGACACAGTTATGTATGCAGTAAATAATAAGTCACTCTTTCCTGCATTTCCTCCACAATTAAGACAAAATGAAATATCTCTTAATATTCCTATAATTTTCAAGAAAACCAATCAAAGTTAAATCCTCATGAATCTGGCTAAAACCATTACCATATTTAGCACCAAGGGTGGTGTGGGTAAGACGCTTTTGGCAGTTAATTTAGCCATCGCTCTTGCGCAAGAAAACAAAAAAGTCTTGCTTTTGGATGCTGATTTGCAGGTAGTAGGTAGCGTCATCGGAATGTTGAATTTAACCCACCCTAAATCTGGCCTGGATTTTGCTCTGGAGTTAAAAAAAGAGTCTCCCGCGCCGGCCTCTGAACTTGTTAACCGTTTGGAAAACTATAAAATCGATTTTCTCCCTTTGATTTTGCGGCCCCGCCAGGCGAATTTAGTCAATGCAGAAATGTTAAATCAGATATTCAAAAATTTAGAAGCACAATATGACTTTATTGTAATTGATGGAGGTGCAGTTTTTTCCGATAATCTGATAAATATCTTTAACCGTTCTAATCTTATTCTTTTAATCGCCACACCCGATGTTTTGGCAGTATATCAGACTAAATGGAGTTTGGATATCTTGGAGTCACTTCAATTTCCTTTATCTATGATTAAAATTGTAATTAATCGCGCCGAAAGTATTGGTAGCGCAGATTTAACTCAGATAAGGGCAACTATTCCTTGTGAAGTGATCAGTCAGATTCCTTCCGAAGGTAGAGCCGTGGGGTTGGCACTTGCCAAAAATATACCTGTAATTATAGATAATCCTCGCGCCGCTGTAAGTCGGGCGATTAAGACCTTAGCCGGCATTTTGTTAGATGAAAAAAGAGTTTTATTTATCAATCCTGTAGAAAGCGCGGGACGCCTTAAACCGGAAATCTTAGAATCAAAACCGAGTTTCCTGCAACTTTATAATCTGGCAGAATTTTATTTGGAGAAGAAAGAGACGGATTTGGATGAAGTTCTGCGGTTAAAACAACGTGTGCACCGTCGGTTAATGGAACAATTGGATTTAAAGCGCATGGAATTGAATGTAATGGCAGATGAGGCCCTGGCAAAAGAAACCCGCGCTACGGTAGAGAAAGCTATTATCAATATTCTGGCTTCAGAAACGCAGGCGTTTCTGGCTAATTTAGAGGTAAGAAAGCGCCTGACCAAAGAGATGGTGGATGAATTTTTGGGCTTAGGACCTCTGGAAGACTTGATTGCTGATCCAGAAATTAGCGATATTATGGTCAATGGTAAGGATTCTATATACGTAGAACGTCGCGGTAAAATTGAGTTGACTTCCAAAAGATTTGTGAGTGAAGACCAATTGCGCCATGTAATTGAAAAAATTGTTGCCCCTTTAGGTAGAAGAATAGATGAATCCCAGCCGATGGTGGATGCGCGGCTCCCTGATGGTTCACGCGTCAATGCGATTATTCCACCTTTGGCCTTGGGTGGCGCAAAACTTACGATTAGAAAATTTGGCCGCGAACGCCTAGATGTAAATGATTTAATAAGATTGAATAGTTTAAATGAAAATATGCGCGATTTTTTAGCTGCCTGTGTGGCAACCCGGCGCAATATGGTAGTTTCGGGTGGTACAGGTTCGGGTAAAACCACAGTTTTAAATGTCCTTTCTGCCTTTATCCCGGCCAATGAGCGTATCATTACTATTGAAGATGCGGCAGAACTTAAATTAAGACAGGAACACTGGGTGCGCCTGGAGAGTCGTCCACCCAATATTGAAGGAAAAGGCGCCATCACGATTCGGGATTTGTTTAGAAACACCTTAAGGATGCGACCAGATAGGATTATTGTGGGTGAGTGCCGGGGTGCGGAGTCCTTGGATATGTTACAGGCAATGAATACAGGTCACGATGGGTCAATGACGACTATCCATGCCAACTCCACCCAAGATGTCTTAACCCGGCTGGATTCTATGGTCTTGATGTCTGGCTTTGAACTTCCGGTAAGGGCAATCCGTGAGATGATTGCCTCTGCCATTCATATTATCGTGCATACTGCCCGGCTTTCTGATGGCTCAAGAAAAATCATCCAGATTAGTCAACTTACCGGCATGTTAGATGAAATCCATATTGGCTTACAAGACATTTTTATCTTTAAACAAAAGGGTATTGACGCAAATGGTAAGGTCATGGGAGAATTCCAGCCCACGGGCTATGTTCCAACCAAACTCTTAGAAGAATTCAAGGTAAGGGGGATTCACCTTGACGAAAATATGTTTAAACTTTAACCCGCCTTTTAAGTTTCCCCTTTAATTATGCGCATCGTCAATCTTACCCGAAATACCATTATTGCCGAGAAAGCAGAAATTGCTAATACTTTTTTAAAGCGTCTCGTTGGGCTCTTAGGCCGCAAGAAATTTAAGGCGGGAGAAGCCCTGATTTTTAAGAATGTCTCTTGTGTGCATACCTTTGGCATGCGTTTTGCCATTGATGTTCTGTTTGTAAATCGTAAAGGCATGGTGGTTGCGGCTCTCCCCAATCTTAAGCCATTTAGGATAAGCGGAATTTATCCTTTCTGTAATGTTATAGAACTTCCCGTGGGAACTATTCAGAAAACTAAAACTCAAAAAGGCGACCTTCTCGGGGACGTTTCCCTCTAATATAACTCATTTATTTTCAAATAGTTACATACCCACCCATTAAAATTGAAATTTCTCGGTTAGATTTTCCTAATTTTTGCGTCTATTATTCATAGAGGAGGTGGTAAATTATGCCAAGGGCAGCCAGAACATTGCCGCAGAGCGGCTATTTACACGTTATCTGCAGGGGGAACAATCACAAAAAAATTTTTTACTCACAAAGTGATTTTAGAATCTTCTATAAAATTGCCTACGCGTTAAAACTTGAGGAGGGGATTAAAATTTTACACTATTGTTTTATGCCCAACCATGTGCATTTTTTAATCGGACTAACGAAAAAAAGTCAACTCGCGCGTTTTATGAAAAGATTGTGCTTGAAGTATTTTTATTCTTATCAAAGAAAATATGCTTATAGCGGCCATCTTTGGCACAGTCGTTTTAAGAGTAAAATAATTGAGGATGATGCCTATTTTATTCAATGTGGTAAATACATAGAATTAAATCCGGTGAGAGCAAACCTTGTTAAGCAACCCCAGGATTATCCTTTTTCCAGTTATCGTTACTACGCTAAGGGAACGCCGGATAAACTCGTAGATACCGACCCATTTTATTTAACTTTGGCAGATACTCCCGAAGAAAGACAACAGCATTATCAAAAAACAATAATAAATGAGATTGTTCAAGGAGTACTTTACTAACCTATTGTATATTGTATTATAATGAGTTAGGAGGGAGGGAAACGTCCCCTATATGAACCAGAGGCGTTTACCGTCGGTCTCCTGCAGGTGTTTCTGGTTTATTCTTTTTAAGGTATATTCTAAGTCGTTTTTATAGCCGTATTTATCAGGTAGGATAAAGCGGATAAGATAATTTTGGTTATCTTCTTCAACCTCAACTTTTAGCGCATAAAATCTTTCCCCAATCTGGTCAAAACTTAATCTTTCATAATCCAACGGAAAGAAATGTCTCACACAATAAATATGAAGAACCTTCTGCCAGAAATCTAAAATATTTTCTAACTTTGGGATGGGCTCAGCCGGATATACCGGCAAGGTCCTTTCTATATCATAAATAAATAATTCATTTTTTTTCTCAAAGTCAGCAAGTGCAAATTCTGGCTGCGGCCAATATTCAAGGTAAAGTTGAGCGATTTCTGAAGCATTTAAATTTAGGTCAATATTAGAAAAAAGATTAATCATGGACTTAGGAGAATTGGCTTTTGTTAAGGTAAGCAGCTTAAGTTTCGGCTTTTCTAAAAGAGAAGGGTGAACTAATTCTATTTCTGCTTCTTCGACTTGGAGCTCACCTTGCGGTCTTAATACTAAACTAACCCTTTCTTTTTTTGAGATTAATTTTATATACCCTTCATATGCTTTAGGTAACATTCCCAAGATAAAATTTCTTTTTTCCGCCTTTGTTTCTTCAAAGGTATATAAAGAACGGCCGGCCTCACCAATGAGTTCAATCTTTTTTAAGGAATTTTGCCAGGAAAAAAGATAATTTAAAATACGTAAATCCGCCGGCGCCGTCAACAAAATCAAAATTCTTTTCTCTAAATTTTCTATCAACCGCGCTTTTGTCCATTCAAAATTAGCGCTAAATTCCTGTGGTATATTCGGGGTTTGCCAGAGCGAGTTAAATTCCGCATCAATATAAAATACTTGATTGTTAGAAAGGGTAATTTTCAAGAAATGCACTTCTTGTAATTTTTGAAAAAGGTCACGCGCAACAAGAGACAAATTCTTATTTAAATTGCCGAGGGCGAGAATTTCTGAACATTCATCTGGCTGAGGTGGATTTTGTGTAAAGACGAGGTTTGCGAGTTTTAAATAAAAGGCATCTATTTGACTTTGTTCTGCACCCGTTAGTTGATATAATTGTAGGAGGTATTTTAAGCCACCCAAGGCCAGATCCGCGGCTTTAAAAAGATAAAATAGGCCGCTACCCCTGCGCTTTTCTTTACTCGGCTTAAGTTCTAATTCCGGTTTTTCTTCTTTAGCGGCTTCTTGGCCAGCAGGCGCGACCTTTACTTGTTCAATACCGGCTGCGATTTTAATCTGGAGGGACGGCCGGGGTTGTTTAAAGGACCTTCTGCCTATTCTACTACTTAGACCCGCTCCTTGAATAATGGCATTGATGCTTGACTTAGAAATATGCTTGCCAAAGCGGTCTTTGAGGATAAGGGCAAGCTGGCGGCAACTGACTTCTGGATGCTCCTTTTTGTAATCAAGGATGAAATCTTTTATTTGAGGTAAGAGTTTATATTGAGTTCTCATCTTTTTATATTGGACATTTATTATCAATTAAATTATACATTAATTTTGTCCAAAATCAAGGAAAATTTTATATTGGACAATTATGAAAGGATTTATTTAGCAGAAATTAGCTTAGGGCACGGTTTCCTCTTTGGCTGGGTAATTGTCTCAAGATTAAGGTGAAAACGCTTTCAAAAATTGCGGAAAAAAACTTGACGGGAGGTTATTTATATGTTATATTTAAGACACGTAAGCGGCAGCGAAAAGGCAAGTCCGCCGAAGGGGGGACGCGCAAAGCCACGGGACAAGAAGACGGAAAAATTAGGCATTATTTTTCAATTCATTTCCGTCAAGGTTAGCCGGGTTACCGAAAGCCGAAAAGCTTTCGGTTTTTGTTTTAGAGGTTAATAATGAGTTTGAAAAAGTGCTTAAAAAGTAAGGCCGGCTGGAGTTTTATCGAATACGCAGTAATTTTTGTGGCAATTACCGCGGCAACAGTAATTTTTATTAAAGAGTTAATGAATAAAGAAGGCAGGATAAGTAGAGCACTGCGTTACAAAACAGATACTTACATTGCTAAGACTCTCGGTGCTTCGGTTCCTTCCCTGCCACCTGAGGTGAGTAGTGGAGAGTGCCCGCAGGCAGGGGGATATCAGATGACAATAAATAACCTCCAAGTTCAAATAACTGCTTTCTCCCAACAAAGAGAAAAGATTTTGGCGAAAATAAAAAAAATAAGGCGAAAAATAAAAGAACTCAAACGTAAAGAACGTCGTGCTGATGAGATATGCGATGCTTGCAGTGACTGTGATTTCTTAGGATTTGATGCCTGTGAGATAGAAGATGCCTTGGAAGATGCCATAGACGCTTTGGAGAAAGCAGAAAGCGACCTGTTAGCCACATATAAGGACCTTGGGAGAAAAATACAAGAATTAGAAGATTTCAAAAGACAAACACAAGAAGATTTGGCTGAACAATGCCCCGGCTATACATTCTCAAAATGAAAAAAATATTTAAAAATTATAAACAGACAAACGGTCAGGTAACTATGGAATGGGTAGCGGTAATAGTTTTGGTGGGCCTTGCCTTATTGGCAATAAAAGGTTATTTAAAAGGACATTTGCAGGATTCTTGGCGAAAGCAGGCAGAGCAATTCTCGCAGGATCTCTATAGCGAAGGAGCGGATTGGACTTATCTAACAATAGAGAATAGCACAGTTTCTGGTTTACCGAGAGTTTCTATAAAAAACTAATAACGACGGAGACACAAATGCTTTCTAAAACTAAAAAATATCATGCGCAGTCAATCATTGAGTATAGCGTATTGTTAGGGGTGGTTGCTGCAGCGGTGATGGCAATGACAGTTTATCTAAACCGCTCAGTAAAGGGGAAAATGAAACATATAGAATCACAGTTGAACGAACCCATTATTTTGATGAAATAAAATAAAGGAGGTGGAAAATGTTGGAGGGAAAAAAAGCGCAAAGCACTTTGGAATATGTGGTGATTCTTGTAGGGATTGTGATTGCGGTGATGGCGGCAAAGACATTGATTGGCAATAAAGTGCAGAAGATGGGCGAAGATGCGGGTGCGACCATTGATAAGGCAACGACAAATTTTGTCAGCACTTTAGATGGCTATGGAGAGAGATAAGGAGCTAGAAATGGTCAAACGGGGTTGGAGCGCATTAGAATATCTGATTATGACGGTAGCGGTAGTAGCTGCGTTTATTATAGGCGCGCAGCGGATACGGCAAGCAGTGGGCAACCACATAGAAAAAATTGCTACCCAGATCGAAAATGGATAAAGGAGGTGGAAAAATGTTTTTAAAATTTAAAAAAGCACAGGCGTTTTCTGAGTATGCCATTTTTATTGGCATCATCTTAGCTGCTTTTATGGCGATGCAACATTATTTAAGAAACTCCGTTTCAGGAAAGCTGAAGGCAGGTGCGGATTATTTACTGTCAAAAGGTCAAGATGGCTTAGATGCTGAGCTTTATGACCCTTTTGCAACTAAATCTTCCGAAGGTTATTCAGAAACCCGAGGCGGAAAGCATGTTTATAAAGAAGGAGAGTTGACTGAAAGCACGGATTTAGAATCTTCACAACAAGTCGGTACTCAGGTTTGGAAATAATTTCTCTCCTAAATCTAAAGGAGGTGGAAAAATGTTTTTAAGACGGAAAGGACAAAGCACTTTGGAATACGCCGCACTCGTTGCTTGTATTGTGGCAGCGATTATCATTATGCAACGTTATTTTAATCGTGCTGCGCAAGGTAGATGGAAGAGCGCAGCTGACCAGTTAGGTGAGCAATTTGATTATGGAAAGACTGAAGAAAGCTATGAATACAGTAGCAGAAGTCATAATAGGGAAGTAATGGACGGTGGTACTTATCAAGTGGATTCTCAGTCCAATTATGATAAGAGGGGTAGTGTTTATAAAGTAGCAAAATAAGCTTTTTAAACAGTAGAGGAAGGTTTTTAAAAAAGATGTTTTTTTCGATAAAGAAAGCACAAGCAGCAGCAGAATACGCAGCGCTTTTAGCTATCTTGGGAGCTGCCATTCTGGGGATAAAGATTTACTTTCAACGGGCAATCCAGGGTAAGGTGAAGGCTTTAGCTGACCAAATTAGCCCTTATCAGTATAACCCAGGTAATACAAAGAGCACCACTATTACTACCATCACAGGTAATGGGACTTTAGAGATGAAGGCTTTTGAAACCAACTACACTGGCGAAGAAAATACGATACGTACGTGGGAAGAGATTACTGAGAATGAAGATGTGGTTGTCCAATAAGTTAGGAACATGCTCTAGAAAGAAAAAGCGCGGTCAGGCATTAGTAGAATTGAGCATCTTGGGTGCAGTGATAATTATGCTTTTGGTTTGGATGTTGGGATGGGGCCAGAGTTTAAGCGCCACCCAAACTTTACAGATGTATTCTTTCCGTCAGGCGGAGCGTCTGGCGCGCCAGCGTAGTAAGAACGGTAAATTAGGCAGCGTTACTTTTACTACCGTTACCTCTTTAAATCCAATAAATCCTGTGAATATCAAACCTTCGGCAAACGAAATAAGCGCAAGTGGTTCAGTAATGTGGGAAAACGAACTTTTCGCCTTTGCTACTAAAACAAACGACGTGGATAATGATGATGCACCGATTACTTATTATCAGATAGGGGATAAGATGATACAAGACGGCCAGGCTTTTGTTTGGCCGACTATGGTGGTGGAGCGCGAAGTGAAGAAGCACAGTCGTAATTACAAAGGGCAATTTTTTAACCTTTTTGCCCAGGCAATCAAGTTTATAAACGAAGCACAGTCAGGCGAGATTTTCTCAGAAGCACAAACTTATTGTTCCCTCGAATCTCTTCCTACTTGGGATACTGTAAAAGAGATAAGCGAAAACTATATCATAAAAGAAAAACGCCGTCAGCAGACCGCGGAAATAAATTTTGATACTTCTGCCAGAAATACCATCAATACAAAAACTACTTTTAAGGTGGTGCCAAAGAATTTGATAGAGGATTGGGATGATGAAATAGAAGAAATCAAGGATATGGATTATCTTGACCAATTTTCTATTACCCAGACAGAGATAATAGAGGCACAAAAACAATGGTAAGATTCAAGAGAGCACAATCCAGTTTAGAAATGGCCATGGTTTTGATTGTTACTACTCTACTGATTACTGTGGTAATTAAAAGTTGGAGCTGGTTTAGTGAAAATATGACAAACCGGATGCAACTCTATCAAGAGAGTCGTCTTACAGCAGGGCAAGCAGGGCAGGACAGCAAGGACACGGCCGGTATGCAAGTAAATTATTCCCAGAGTAAACTACAATTTTTCCATAATAAAT
>JAMWDD010000031.1 GCA_023818885.1 Candidatus Omnitrophota bacterium
AAAACTTTTTTACCAACTGCTCCACCCTCTGTCTTACTTGCCGGGAATAATCTATCTTAACCAAGATTAACTCGCGGTCAAAATATTTTTTCTTGGTAAAATCATTTACAGAAATTACGTCAATAAGTTTATTTAGTTGTTTTTTTATCTGCTCCAAAACCCGCTCATCGGCAGCATTTACCACGATAGTCATCCGGGAGATAGTAGGGTCTTGGGTTTCACCTACCGCCAAAGAATCAATATTATAGCCACGCGCGCTAAAGAGCCCGGCGATGCGCGCTAAAACGCCGAATTTGTTTTCCACAAAAACTGATATCGTATGTTTCATCTTTTACCTTCATAAAGATTAAGAAACTACGCCATGCCTCCAATCATCCGATTAATCGCTTCGCCCGCCGGCACCATGGGAAAAACATTCTCTTCTGGCTCAATATGAAAATCTAAAAATACGGTGTTATTGGTTTCTAACGCCTTCTCTAATGCCGGCCTCACTTCTTCTATCTTGGTAATCCGCATGCCCACTGCGCCATATGCCTCGGCCAGTTTCACAAAATCCGGCGCCATAATACAGGTATGCGAATATCTCTTTTTATAAAAAAGTTCCTGCCACTGCCTGACCATGCCCAGATAACCATTATTTAAAATAACCACAATCACATTTATTTTATTGCAAACACAGGTAGCCAGTTCTTGGATGTTCATTTGTATGGAACCGTCACCGGCGATATCAATCACGGTTTTATCCGGACAACCTATCTTGGCACCCATTGCCGCAGGGAAGCCAAAACCCATCGTCCCTAAGCCACCGCTTGAAATTAATGAACGGGGATGAGTATACTTATACCACTGCGCTGCCCACATCTGATTCTGCCCAACCTCAGTAGTAATAATTGCCTCTCCTTTCGTTAATTCATATAACTGCTCAATTACATACTGCGGCTTTATCTTATCGGTTTGTTTATAACTCAAGGGGTGTCTTGTTTTATACATATGCACCTGCTTCAGCCACTCCCGGCTATCCGGTACATCTTTAATCTCTTCTAATAATTGTCCTAAAACGTTTTTGGCATCTCCGACTATGGGGATATCCACTTTAACGCTTTTGCTGATAGAAGCCGGGTCAATATCGATGTGAATAATTTTTGCATGGGGGGCAAAGGCATCTACTTTACCCGTAACGCGATCATCAAAACGCGCACCCACGGCAATAATCAAATCCGATTCCATAATCGCGTAGTTAGCATAAACTGTTCCATGCATGCCTAACATCCCTAAAGAGAGTTCATGGGTAGAAGGAAATCCACCTAGCCCCAATAAAGTTGTAGTTACCGGCGCTTTTATTTTTTCCGCCAATTCCCTTAATTCATTATGCGCAGCCGAAATTATCACACCCCCACCGGCGTAGATAATGGGTTTTTTAGATTGGGCGATTAATTTTGCTGCCTTCTTAATCTGACCGGGATGGCCAAAGAGTGTAGGTTTATATCCGCGAATCTCCACACTTTCTGGCCAGATAAATTCGGTTTCTGCCATTTGTACATCCACTGGCAGGTCAATTAAGACGGGTCCGGGTCTCCCCGTAGTAGCAATATGAAATGCCTCGCGCACAACCCGCGCTAAGTCCTTTACATCTTTAACCAGATAATTATGCTTGGTAATGGGACGGGTAATTCCGGTTACATCTGCCTCCTGAAAGGCATCGCTGCCAATTAAAAATGTCTTTACCTGTCCCGTAATGGCAATAATGGGGATAGAATCCATATATGCAGTGGCAATCCCTGTGGTAAGATTGGTGGCACCTGGTCCCGAAGTAGCAATACAAACTCCGGCTTTTCCCGTAGCCCGTGCATAACCATCCGCGGCATGGGCAGCTGCCTGTTCATGCCGGGTAAGAATAAAACGAATGTCCGCATCGTAAAGTCGGTCAAATATGGGTAACACTACGCCACCCGGATAACCAAACATCACTTCTACGCCTTCGCGTTTTAAACACTCAATTAAAATCTGCGCTCCCGTCATTTAACTTAAAATTGCCCCCTTACTTGCCGCGGTCACCTGCCTCTTATACCTGGCTAAATATCCAAAGCTAACTTTGGACTTCGGCGCTCTCCAAAGCTTTAGGCGCCGTTCAATCTCACTTTGAGCCAATTCTAATTCGATTTTTCGCTGCGGGATATTAATGGATATTATATCATTATCTTTTACGATTGCAAGAAGCCCTCCCTCTGCTGCCTCAGGCGAGATATGTCCGATGCACGGACCTTTGGTGCCACCGGAAAACCTACCATCGGTAATCAGGGCAACGGATTCTGCTAACCCCATCCCCACAATCGCAGAAGTGGGCGCAAGCATCTCGCGCATTCCCGGTCCGCCTGCCGGGCCTTCGTAACGAATAACCACTACATCTCCGCTTCTTATTTTATTATTTAAAATATCTTTTAAGGCCTCTTCTTCTGAGTTATAAACTTTGGCTCTTCCCCTAAACTTCATCATCTTAGGACTGACTGCTGACTGTTTTACTACGCATCCCTCCGGCGCAAGATTCCCATACAAAACCGCAATCCCACCTTCACGGTGATAGGCCCGGTTTAAAGGCCGAATTACTTCTTCATCATAAATATGTGCTTCTTCGGCAATCTGCATAATTGATTTACCTGAGACGGTTTGTGTATTTTTTAAACTTCTTTTAAGCCGCTTTAAAACCGCCGGAATCCCTCCAGCAAATTCCAAGTCCTCCATAAAATGCTCGCCTGCCGGCTCAATATTGGCGATATGATAAGTAGAACGACTGATCTGGTCAAATAATTTTAAAGGCAATTTTACCCCTGCTTCATGAGCAATGGCCATAAGGTGCAATACCGTATTAGTTGAACCGCCTAAGGCCATATCAATTAAGATTGCATTATGAAATGCCCTTTGATTCATAATCTGGCGGGGGGTAATATTTCTTTTCACTAACTCTACAATCCTTTCGCCGCTGGCCTGGGCAATGCGACGTTTTTTTGCGGAAACTGCCAAACTAGTGGCACAGCCGGGTAAAGACATTCCCATTGCCTCCGTGATACAGGCCATGGTATTGGCAGTATAGAGCCCTTGGCAAGAACCTGCGCCGGGACAGGCCTCCATCTCAATGCAAGATAATTCCCCGGCTGATATCAGACCTTTGCGGGCGCGACCCACGGCCTCAAATGTATCATGCACAAAGGCAAGTTTCTTTTTATTAAACCGTCCGGAAAGCATCGGACCAGCAGTAACCACAATTGCCGGGATATCAATCCGGGCAATTCCCATCAGCATACCGGGCGTAATCTTATCACAATTCGTCAAACAAACTACCCCGTCTAATTGATGGGCATTACAAACTGTCTCTATTGTATCCGCGACGATTTCGCGGAGCGCCAGCGGATAACGCATGCCCGAATGGCCCATGGCAATCCCATCACAGATCCCCGGCACGCCAAAGAAAAACGGCACACCGCCGGCATAACAAATCCCTCTTTCAATAAAACGCTCCAAATCCCGCATGCCAATGTGTCCGGGGATTAAATCCGTAAACGCAGTAGCCACGCCAATAAATGGCTTTTTTAAGTCCGGACGCGCAAGGCCAGTGGCAAATAAAAGCGCCCGGTGCGGCGTGCGCTCTATCCCAAGTTTAATTTTATCAGAACGCATTTTCACCTCTCTATTCTCTAAATCTCTCTAAATCCCAAGGATTTAATCTGCTCCTTCGGTATCGTGTTTTACCACTTCCTTCTGAAACGCCTCTCTTTCCGGAGACCTTCTTCTGATTACCCGTTTTAAAGCAATGTATTTATCCACTAAATTCTTATTATTCATCGCATTTAGTTGTTTAAATAAGAATTCAAATTTTACTTCTATTTCCGAAGCAATAGCCGTCCTTATTTCCTCAGGTAAACCCATAATCTCTTTCTTAAATGGTCCTAAGGCCTTTTTACGCGCTTTGTAAATAAACTGTTCATCGGTGTCGCCTTCTTTCCTTTCTGAGGCAGCATTTACCTTCAGCCATTCATACATCTTATTTTTTAAATCAAGGGGGAAATGTCTACTTTCATAAACCATATTCTGAAACTCCGTGGCTAAATGCACCTCTGCTGTGTCGGTCTCAGCAAATTTATGAAATGCCTCTGGGGGCAGGGTAGAAGCGCCATGCTGGACTGCGCCGGCCAAACCAAATTCCTCCCGGGCAATCTGAGAAAGATTCCTTAAGGTCTCAAAATCCAATTTTACCTGGGCAATACTGCCATCAGGTAAAACCACCCCGCCATGGCTGGTTCCTGTCTGAACACTGATTTTACTTATCCCGGTGCGGCCCTTTCTTAGAGATTCTCTATACCCTTGCATAAACGCACGTAAGTCCTCAGGCGTAGAGTTTTTACTTCCCACCTCACCAATTTCACCACCCACGGATATTTCAATACCTTTAGGTTGAATCTGCCGGATAAACTGAGTTAATTTTGCACATACTTCATAATTTAATTTTTGTTGTTTCTTTATATCCGGCTTTGATAAATCGACCAAGGTGGATGAGTCAATATCAATATTATAAAAATGCGCCTCCACTGCCTCGGCGATCAAGGCCTTCAGGCCATCCAATTCTTTTTCCGGCTCTTCGGCGAATTTTTTGGCGTTTACCTGAATATGGTCGCCCTGAATAAAGACCGGGCCTTTATAGCCCTCTTTAATGGCAGCAGCCAAAACTACTGCAGAATACTCCACCGGCGGCTGGGCAGTATAACCCATTTCTGACTTGGCTATCTCAAAAATAAAGGCACCGCAACCGAGGCGCTTTGCCACCCGAAAAATCGCCTTTGCCAAATCATAGGTAAGCGTCCTTAAATTTATGGCCGGTACAGTAAAGCCGCCACTGACTTCACCTTTTCCGCGCGCCATATAAAACTGATGAATGGACGAAGGATAAATCCCTTTTTTATAAGCCGTATCTAAAATCTTTTTAGCGATAATCCTCTTTTTTTCAACCTCCTCGCTCATTACTAAATCCATAACCCATTTATCAATATCAATCTTCCTTGGCATAATCCTACTCCTTCCTGGCCGACTCTTAAGAGCGGCTTTAAGTTAAGACCTTAATCAAATTATACAACCTATCTACGCGCAAATCCTTTTTCTTTATGGCAAATTCAAAATCTACCGTGACGATTTCGCCTTTAGCAATACCCACCGCCTTATCTGTCTGGCCATTTAATAAACATTCCACCGCCGCCTCTCCAAGATTAAGGGCGATGATTCTACTGGCTGCGGTCGGTCGGCCACCGCGCTGGATGTGGCCTAAGACCACTGCCCGCGTTTCCAGGCCAGTATGTTCGGAAATCTGCCGGGCGATCTCCTCGGCCTTTCCTGCTCCTTCTGCAACCACAATTATCCAGCTGATTTTTCCTTTTATATTGCCGTTCACAATCTCATGGCACATGGCGGAAAGGTCAAATTGCTTTTCCGGGATAATCACATCTTCACAGCCCGCAGCCAATGCCACTTCCAAGGCAATGTATCCGGATTCTCTGCCCATCACCTCAACTACAAAAATCCTTTCCATAGATGTAGCAGTATCTCGGATATTATCTATGGCGGCAAGGGCTGTATTGATCGCAGTATCTGAACCAATGGTTACATCTATGCCATTTATATCATTATCAATAGAGGCAGCGATTCCGATACAGGGGACTTTATATTTTTTGTAAAATTCATGCCCCGCAGTAAAACTGCCATTTCCGCCGATAATTATCAGGCCTTCTATCGAATATTTTTTTATCGTCTCATAAGCCCTTCTTTGACCCTCCGCAGTCCTAAACTCCAGACATCTTTGTGTCTTAAGAATAGTTCCGCCCTGGTTGATAATGCCGGAGACCGAACGGTGGTTGAACAATTTTAGTTCCTCGTTAATCAAACCCCACCAGCCACGAAATACACCCATTACTTCTATATTTTTATTAGTAGCGTAGCGCACCACGGCACGGATTGCTGCATTCATTCCCGGCGCATCTCCACCGGTAGTTAAAACTGCAATTCTTTTCATGTTCCTAATTCCCAACTCGTAAGATATTTTTTCTGTTGAGGGGTTAAAGTATCAATTTTAATCCTCATGGATTTTAATTTTAAATAAGCAATCTTCTTATCTATGTCTGGAGGCACTTCATAAACATCCCTTTCTAATCTTCGATAATTCTTGGCGAGGTATTCTACTGCCAAGGCCTGATTGGCAAAAGACATATCCATCACCTGCGCGGGGTGGCCTTCTGCGGCAGCAAGATTAATCAAACGACCTGCAGCCAAAAGATAAATTTTGCGGCCATCTTTTAAATTATACTCAGTTACAAAATCGCGGATATCCCTTTTCTCTTTGGCCAATTTTTCTAAAGCGCCTGTCTCTATCTCTACATTAAAATGGCCGGCATTCGCCAAAATCGCACCATCTTTCATCACCTTAAAGTGCTCGTAGCGGATCACACTTGTGTCTCCTGTCGCCGTAACAAATATATCGCCGATCTTTGCTGCCTCTTTTATAGGCATAACTGCATAACCGTCCATATTTGCCTCTAAAGCACGCAAAGGGTCCACCTCGCAAACTATCACCTCCGCACCCATACCCCTGGCGCGCATCGCCACACCCCGACCACACCAACCATAGCCGCAAACCACAAATTTAGCCCCCGTTAAAAGCCTGTTCGTGGCGCGGATAATTCCGTCAATGGTTGATTGACCGGTGCCATAACGATTATCAAATAGATATTTGGTTTGGGCGTCATTTACCGCAATTATCGGATAACGTAATTTTCTTTCTCTTGCCAACGCCCTCAATCTTATTACACCTGTAGTTGTTTCTTCCGTCCCTCCTTTTACCTTGTGGTGTCCCCGAAACGGCAGCCGGTGAATCGTACTCACTAAATCTGCGCCGTCATCCATGGTAATATCGGGTTTCATGTTTAAGGCAAATTTTATATGTCGGTAATAGGTTTTGGTGTCCTCGCCTTTAATAGCAAAAACCGGAATTTTTAAATTCTTTACCAAAGAAGCTGCCACATCATCCTGTGTAGATAAAGGATTAGAGGCACAAAGAGCAACCTTCGCCCCTCCCTTCTTTAGAACCTCCAGCAAAACACCGGTTTCCGTCGTAACATGTAGGCACGCCGCAATCTTTAGCCCCTTTAACGGCTGTTCCTTTTTAAAACGCTCGGCAATTAATCGCAGAACTGGCATATTATTGCGCGCCCATTCAATCCTTAAGGCACCCCTTTTTGCCAATTTTATATTCTTGATATCGTATTCCATCGCATCCTTTCTACATTACACAAATTTATTTTACATTTTTGCCGCTTGTTTTTTTAAAGATACTGCCTTATCGGTATTTTCCCAGGTGAATTCTGGCTCAGTCCTGCCAAAATGTCCGTAGCAGGCGGTCTTTCTGTATATAGGCCGCAGAAGCCCCAGATAGGAAATTATCCCCTGCGGCGTAAGGTCAAAATTCTGACTAATTAATTTTACAAAAGCCCTTTCTGAAATTTTACCCGTCCCAAAGGTATCTACCATAATCGCCAAGGGTTCGGCTCGGCCGATTACATAAGCCAATTGTACAAGACATTTTTCTGCCAGACCGGCTGCCACAATATTTTTGGCGATATATCTGGCCATATAGGCAGCAGAACGGTCAACTTTTGTAGGGTCTTTGCCAGAGAAGGCACCGCCGCCAGGCGAGACAACCCCGCCGTAAGAATCTACAATAATCTTTCTTCCGGTCATACCCGTATCGGACTGCGGCCCGCCGATAACAAATTTTCCCGTCTCATTAACATAATATTTTGTCTGCCTATCAAGATAATTTTTTAAGATGGGCTTAGCAATCACCTCGATTAACTCCTGCCGCGCTTTTTTCGTAATCCTTTTTCCAGTTGAATCCAAAATCTCTTCCGTATGTTGACAGGCCAAAACGCAGGAATCTATCCTCTTGGGATGGCCATCATGGTATTCTACAGTTACCTGCGATTTACAATCCGGTCCCAGGTATTTTAATATCCCTCCTCGGCGTACCTCCGCAACACGTCTGACCAATTTATGCGCCAGCATTATGGGTAAAGGCATGAGTTCTTCGCTCTCACGACAGGCAAAACCTACCATAAAACCCTGGTCTCCTGCACCGCCTTTGTTTACACCTTGGGCAATATCGGGAGATTGCGCATGTATAGTATTTATCACTGCGCAGGTATGATAATCAAAACCGTATTTGGGGTGGGTATAGCCAATTTCTTTAAGTACCGCGCGGGCCAAATTACCCACATCCACATAACCGGTAGTAGTAATTTCGCCTCCTACAATTAACAAACCCATAGTAACATATGTCTCGCAGGCAACTCTGCCGTAAGGGTCTTGCTTCATAATCTCATCCAGCACCGCATCGGAAATTTGGTCGCACACCTTATCCGGATGACCCTCTCCCACTGATTCTGCTGTGACAAAGTGTTTACGCAAAGCCATTATGTGCCTCCTCTATGATTTGTGTAAAACATTACACAAATATTTAGTTTTTGTCTTTGAAATTTTTTGCCTCTCTATAAAACTGATGGCTGCCGATATCATGCCAACGGCCAGAAAATACAAATCCATAAACCGCTTCTTTTTGTCTCAACCAATCAATATAGAAACCCGTGGCATCGTGTCTATCCGCCTTATTATTATCTAGATATTCTTTAATGCGACCTAATTTATTTTTAGGAAAGTAATAAAGGCACATCGCCACCAATGTTGATTCTGGATTTTTAGGCTTTTCCTTAAAATCAACGATTCTGTTATTCCCGTCTAATTTTAAAACGCCAAATTTATTTGCCCGCCTCTTATCTTTTATATTGTAAACGCCAACTACCGAGCCATCTTTGGTCCGGGCAAAAGAAAGAAAATCTTTTAAGTCGGCATCAAATAAATTATCTCCGCCTATCACTAATAAATCATCCTTGATATGCTCTTTATCAATAACAAATCCGATATCGCCTACTGCCCCGCGCCTGGCGCGATAACATTTTGTCAGGTCATCTACTAATCTGATATTCCTGGCGTCTTTAATAGTATTTCTCCATCTTTGAAATTGAGAAATAAATTTGCTGTTCGTCACCACGATAATCTCTCTAATTTCTTCTAAAGCACGAAGTTTAGCGACAATATAGTCAATTATGGGTTTATCTTGCACCGGCAGCAGAGATTTAGGCATCTCTTTAGTTAAAGGATATAGACGGACAGCATAACCTGCTGCTAATATCAATGCCTTCATCTTATTTAAGAATCTCTCTTAATTTCTTCTGGCTAAACTGCTCTACCTCTTTTCCGGTAGTAAGGGTTAATGCCTCTTGGGCTATCTGATGCGCTTGTTTGGAGGTTACCGAACGAATAACTTGTTTTACCTCTGGGATATTGAAAGAGGGCATACTGAGTTCATCTAAATCAAAACCCAGAAGTAAAAGCGCAAAGGCCGGTTCACTCGCCATCTCCCCGCACATCCCCACCCAAATTCCCGCGGCATGCCCTGCCTCAATAATATTTTTTATCATCCTTAATACCGCTGGATGAGTTGGTTCGTATAGATAAGCTACTTTTTCATTTGAGCGGTCTACCGCTAAAGAATATTGAATAAGGTCATTCGTTCCGATGCTAAAAAAGTCTGTTTCTTTTGCCAGGAGGTCTGCCGTCATTGCCGCAGAGGGAACCTCAATCATCGTCCCCACTTCTATATTTGGGTCAAAAGGAATGCCTTTCTGCTTTAACTCATTCCTTACCTCATTAAATATCTTGTTTGCCTGGCGCAATTCTTCAATGCCTGAAATCATTGGATACATAATCTTAAGTCTTCCATATACCGATGCCCGCAATATCGCCCTTAGCTGCACCTTAAATATATCTGGCCGAGCCAGACAAAAACGAATCGCCCTCCAGCCCAAAAAAGGAAGCATCTCAGTGGGAACCTGGAATTGCGAAATAAATTTATCGCCCCCCAAATCAAGGGTGCGGATAATTACTGAATACGGCCTCATTGCCTCCGCCACATATTTATACGCCCTAAAATGCTCTTCTTCCGAAGGCAGGTCCTTCCTATTCATATAAAAGTACTCCGTGCGGTATAAACCAATGCCTTCTGCACCGTGTTGCTTTACCGCCTCAATCTCATCCGGTAATTCTATATTGGCCGCGATCTCTAACCTTCTGCCGTCCAGCGTTTCCGCGGGGAGGCCTTTGACCGCAAATAATTTTTTGGTTAAAGTTTTTATCTTTGCCTCTTCTTTCTGATAACTATATAATGTGCGCTTATCCGGATTAACAATCACTATCCCCATTGAGCCGTCAACAATCAATAAATCTCCCGATTTAATTTTTAAAGTGGCCTCGCCCAAACCAACTACGGCGGGTATTTCTATGGACTTGGCCATAATTGCGGTATGGGAAGTTTTTCCTCCAATATCCGTCACCAAGGCAGCCACATTTTTCTTATACATTCCGGCGGTATCCGAAGGAGATAAGTCATGCGCCACGACAATAATTTTTTCCTTAATTTCTTCCAGGGTCTTATGCTCTTTTCCTAACAGATGCCGCAATATCCTCCTCCCCACATCGTTTATATCGCTCATCCTCTCTTTTAAGTACTCATCTTCTATCTTCGAGAAAACGCCTATATATTTTTTTAATACCTCAGAGAAAATATAAGCGACATTAAAGCGTTCCCTTTTGAGCCGCGAGATGACTTCCTCAATAAGGATGCGGTCCTCCAGAACTAAAAGATGGGCTTCAAATATCTCTGCAGCGTCGTGGCCCATTTCTTGTGAAATCCTCGTCTGTAAATCCTTTATCTCCCGACGCGTGGCAATAAGGGCCTCTTCAAAAAGTTGAATCTGATAGGGGATCTGTTTTTCCGTTATCGGCTCTTTGGGAATGGCAAATTCTTCCTTGCCCATTAGATAGGCAGGGCCGATGGCGATACCCGCTGCGGCAGCAATACCCTTTAATTGAAATGATTTTTTCATTCTTCTTTACTTACTAATTTTTCTAACTCTTCAAGAGCAGAATGTGCGTCCGGACCTTCGGCACGAATAATAACGATACTATCCTTTTCCGCGCCAAGCATCAAGATGCCCATGATGGACTTTCCATTTACCTCTTCCTTGCCTTTTATTACCGTAATGGTAGAATCAAATTTGTTTGCGGTCTGAACAA
>JAMWDD010000032.1 GCA_023818885.1 Candidatus Omnitrophota bacterium
AAATTGTAGGCTTAATTATTAAGGTAAAACATGCAACTACCCGCGCCAGCAAGGAAAAAATGGCGATATTAAAGTTAGAAGATTTAAATGGCGTAGTTGAGGTTTTGGTATTTCCGGCGGTTTTTAGCAAAATAGAAAGGTATCTGGAAGTAAACACGGTGGTATTGCTTAAAGGAAGACTCAATCTTAGAGAGGAGTCCCCCAAGATCATTGCCAATGACATCACGCCTATAGATATGGTTTATAAATTGATTAGCGCGATTAACATAAATTTAAGTAATCTGCGCGAAAATGTGTTTGATACGCTTAAGGGCATATTGCGCTCGCATCCGGGAAAGGTGCCGGTCTATCTACATTTAGCCACTCCGAACAAAGCAAGAGTGCAACTCTTGGTAGGGGAGGACTTATTTGTTGAGCCGAGTGAAGAGCTTATCGCTGCTATAGATTCTTTACTGGGAGAAGAACGGCTCTCCATCCTCATTTAAATCCTAAAAGGTCTGGTCTGGCTATAAATTCCTTGACGCAAACCTGTAATTGGAATATAATTAATTATTTAGGATTGATATTGAAAAGAAAATTTTTTCGGGAGGTGAAATTTGGTTTTAGAAGGAACAAAGAAAAAAAAGATTATTGATGAGTTTAAGATCCATAGCCGAGATACTGGTTCGGCGGATGTACAAATCGCTCTGCTCACGGAGAGGATAAATCAACTTACGGAGCATTTTAAGCAACATAAAAAGGACTTTCATTCCCGGCGTGGTCTTCTGACTTTAGTAGGTAGGCGCAAAAGATTAATTGAATATCTTAAGAAAAAAGATATAAAGAAATATGAAGAGATAATAAAGAAATTAAAATTAAGAAAGTAGATTTAACGATGCAAGAGATATCGGTTAAGAAGAAATTTGGCAGTGAGGATTTTATCATTTCTACCGGCAAGTTTGCTAAACAGGCAGATGGCAGTGTCACGGTTCAGTATGGAGGTACGGTTGTTTTGGTTACTGCTTGTATATCAAAAGAGATCAGGCCGGACATAAATTTTTTTCCTTTAACCGTAGAATATCAAGAGAAGACCTATGCTGCCGGAAGAATTCCCGGCGGTTTCTTTAAAAGAGAAGGTAGGCCTTCGGAAAATGAAATCCTTACTGCGCGGCTCATTGACCGGCCGATTCGTCCGCTTTTTCCCAAAGATTTATTCAATGAAGTGCAGATAATGAGTATCGTCCTCTCCAGCGACGGTCAGAACGACCCCGATGTCTTGGCAGTCAATGGCGCATCTGCTGCTTTGTCTATCTCCAAAATTCCTTTTAACGGACCTCTTGCCGCCTGTCGTGTGGGAAGATTAAATAATGAGTTCATCCTCAATCCCACTTATAGTGTGCTGGAGAAATCCGATTTAGATGTGGTGATTGCAGGAACAAAACAAGGCATTATTATGCTGGAGTCAAAAGCAAATGAAGTTTCCGAAGAAATATTTAAGCAGGCAGTAGAGTTTGGCTACCGGCATTTGCAAGATTTAATTGAATTACAACAGCAGTTACAAGAAAAATACAGCGAGCCAAAATTAAATATAGAAGCTAAATTGCTGGCTCCCGAATTGATGGAAAGGGTGAAGCAGGAGGCAGAGAAGAGATTAGAAGAGGTTTGCAAATTAACAGATAAAGAATCCCGCGAAGAGGCCTTAGAGATTTTATTCAAGGAGATCAATGAAAAGTTAACCGCCGAAGGTTTTTTAACTGCGGATATCCAGACAGCACTTGTGGAATTGGAGAGAAAAGAGGTCAGAGATAATATATTGGAAAAAGGAATAAGAGTAGATGGAAGAGGGATTCGGGATATCCGTCCGATAAGTTGCGAGATAGCGGTGTTGCCACGCACCCATGGTTCAGGCCTCTTTGTCCGCGGTCAGACCCAGAGTTTGGCAGTTACCACCCTGGGTACAGGTGAAGACCGTCAACTCATTGAGGCCCTGGAAGGCGAGACCTATAAAACGTTTATGTTGCATTATAGTTTTCCTCCTTTTAGTGTGGGTGAGATTGCTCCTGTGCGCGGTCCGGGGCGGCGCGAAATTGGCCACGGCGCATTAGCCGAAAAGGCGTTATTGGCGGTAATGCCGGCAAAGGAAGAGTTTCCTTATACCATCCGGGTAGTCTCCGAAATATTAGAGTCAAACGGCTCTTCAAGTATGGCCACGGTTTGCGCAGCCACGCTTTCGCTTATGGATGCCGGGGTACCCATAAAAAAACCGGTGGCAGGAATTGCCCTGGGTTTAGTCAAAGAAGACAGCCGCTATATTATCCTAACCGATATTTGCGGTTTAGAGGACCACTTTGGAGATATGGATTTTAAAGTTGCGGGTACAGAAGACGGGATTACTACTGTGCAATTAGATGTTAAATTAAAGGAAGGCATAGATATTGAGATTTTAAAAAGGAGTCTGGAACAGGCAAAAGAGGCGCGGTTGATAGTTTTAGAAAAGATGGAGAAGGTTATTGCGCGGCCACGACCGGAAATTTCGAGTTTTGCCCCCCGCATCCAGGTGATTAAAGTTGAACCGGATAAGATTGGAGAACTCATCGGGCCTGGCGGCAAAACCATAAAAAAGATAATCAGCGCAACCGGCGTTACCATTGACATCCAGGAAGATGGCAATGTCTTGGTTGCTTCTACTGATGCAAAGGCACAGGCAAAGGCAATGGAAATGATTAAGGCCATCGTGGAAGAGATATCCGTAGGGACAATTTATACAGGCACCATAAAACGCATTGTAAATTTTGGCGCCTTCTGCGAGTTAGCCGGAGGAAAAGAGGGTCTAATCCATATCTCTGAACTGGCAGACCATTTTGTAAAAAATGTGGAAGACATTGTAAAAGTGGGAGATGAGGTGAGGGTCAAGGTTATTGGCATAGACGATTTGGGCAGGATTAATTTAAGTCTTAAGCAGGCACAAAATAGTTAAAATATTTATGCAGAAGAAGCACATAAATGAAATTTACGCCGTCGTGTTATTTGCCTTGGGTGTTATCTTACTCCTTAGTCTTGCCTCCTATACTCCGCTTGATCTTTCCTTTTATAGTTCGCATCCCAATCTGCCGGTGAAAAATCTTGTCCGCGGATTTGGCGCGCATCTTTCCGGCATACTCATATTTTTCTTCGGCTGGGGGAGTTATTTGTTTTGCCTTTTGTTGTTTTATACAAGCATCAGATTATTTCGACAGGAAGAAATTGATTTTCGCCTGCCGCAATTTATTGGCCTGGTCTTTTTTTTGCTTTCCACCAGTTCGCTTTTGAGTATGTTGGGTAGTTCTGGGGAACACTATCGATTTATGCGCGGCGGATATTTTGGGTTTATCCTCTCCCATTTTATAACTACTTATTTTGGCAATTTGGGCGGCTTTGTAATTTTTATTACCCTCTGCCTCCTTTCATTTATTTTGGTAACCGAGATCCTGGTATCCCATTTCTTTTTAAATATCTATAGACGCCTGGCGGGGTCTTTTACCTCGTGGGGCGCGTCTTTATTCAATTTAAAATCTAAATTATTTAGAGGAAATGTCTTACAGAAAAGGCCCCGGCCCGTAGAGATTAAACCCCGGCCAGTTTTTTCTTCAGATAAACAAGATGAGCCGGTGTCTATCCCAAAAATCGAAAGGCCTTCTAAGCCCCCTCTTGCGCCAAAGATACAGATAAAGACAGAATCTAAGCCGCTGGTGGCAACTGTGAAACCCAAAGCAGTTTCTCTTCCTGAAGGCAAATATCAACTACCTTCCTTAGACCTGCTTGATTCTCCGCCTCCTCTGGAAGAGCGCAAGATTAAGGATGACTTAACAGCCAATGCGCGTATATTGGAAGAGACATTGGGCGATTTTGGGATTTCCGTAAAGGTAACTGATATAGAGCGCGGGCCAGTGATTACTCGTTATGAACTGGAACCTGCGCCGGGGGTAAAGCTTAATAGGATTGTTAATCTGGGTGATGATATTGCCTTGGCGATGAAGGCGCAATCAGTGAGAATTGTTGCGCCCATCCCGGGCAAGGCAAGAGTCGGGATTGAGGTCCCCAATACGCAGAGCAGTTTTGTGTATCTTAAAGAGGTCTTAGGCACAGAAGAGTTTCAGAGGGCAGAATCTAAATTAACTTTGGCCTTGGGAAAGGACATTGCCGGAAAGCCGATTGTTGCGGATTTAGGCCAGATGCCCCATCTTTTGATTGCCGGTACCACTGGTTCAGGAAAAACTGTCTGTGTCAATGATCTTATCCTTTCTATGCTTTATAAGGCAAGTCCTCAAGAAGTAAAGTTTTTAATGGTTGACCCAAAGATGGTGGAGCTGGCAGTGTTTAATGGCCTGCCGCATTTACTTTCGCCTGTCCTGACTGACCCGAAAAAGGTCTCGGTTGCCTTAAAGTGGTTGGTAAATGAGATGGGAGAACGTTTTCAGCTCTTTGCAAAAGCCGGCACAAGAAATATTGAGGCGTATAATCAAAAGGAAGAAAGGATCCCTTATATTATTGTAATTATCGATGAATTAGCGGATCTGATGATGGTGGCCAAGGACAGTGTAGAAAGCGCGATTGCCCGCCTGGCCCAACTTTCGCGCGCGGTAGGGATTCATCTAATTCTGGCAACACAGCGGCCCTCGGTTGATGTAATTACTGGTGTAATCAAGGCGAATTTTCCGGCACGCATTTCCTTTCAGGTTGCTTCAAAAGTTGATTCACGCACGGTCTTGGATGCCAATGGCGCGGATAAACTTTTAGGCAAAGGCGATATGCTCTTTTTAAAGCCCGGGGAAACCAAACTCATTCGCGCACAGGGAAGTTTTGTAAAAGATGCGGAAATCCAGCGCGTGGTGGATTTTATTAAGGCGCAGGCAGAGCCGGTTTATGATGAGGAGATATTTAAGGAAAGTAAGACCGCGGGTTTTGCTGAAGGAGAGAAAGATGATTTATACGATGAGGCCGTAAGATTAGTTATGGAAACCGGCCAGGCCTCGGTATCCATCTTGCAGAGAAGGATGCGCTTGGGCTATACCCGTGCGGCGCGGCTGATTGATGCGATGGAGCAGGCGGGTTTAGTTGGGCCGTACGAAGGAAGTAAACCCCGGAAAATTCTTGCAGACCGAAAAGAGTGGCTAAAACAGCAGATGGAGAAAAAAGAGGAGGGTACTTAAAAGATTATGGAATCCGTGGGTGCCAGATTAAAAAAAGCGCGTTTAGAAAAGAAACTTACCTTGGAGGAGGTTTATAAAAAGACCAAAATCCATCCCAATGTTTTGCTGGCGATTGAGGAAGATAGATTTACGCAGTTAAATCCAGTATACTTAAGGGGCTTTTTAAAGATTTATTCCCGCTTCTTAGGGATAAATCCGCAGGAAATCATTGCCGATTTTAAAGAACCAAAGACCTATGTGGAGATACATCCTCAAGAAGAAGAGAAATCAGATACAATTATAGCAGAAAAGCCGATTTTTAAACTTTCTCATTTTAAGCCTTATCTTAAAACCGCGGGATTTATCCTGCTGGTTATCTTTTCAGGGATATTGGTATTTAAGGCGACTAAATTTGTGGTCATCCGCATAAAGACCGCAGTCCATACCTTGGCCACTAAACCTAAGAAAGAGGTCAAGAAAAAAGAGAGGTTAGTATCCGAGATAAAACCGCAGGCAAAGCCGAGAGCAACCCCCCCAACGCCGCTTAAGACACAGACACCGTCAGGTCTAAAATCTGAGGTTGTGACAAAGCCAGTTAGTTCAGCGATTGCCTTAAACATCCGGGCAAAAGAAGATTGTTATATCAATTTAAAAGCAGATGGGAAGACACTTTTTCAAGGAGTGCTAAAAAAGGGCTATGTAGAGGCCTGGGCAGCAAAAGAGAAGATAGAATTGACTGTGGGTAATGCCGGCGGGATTGAAGTTTACATAAATGGGAATCTTATTCCTCCGTTAGGGAAAAGAAAGCAGGCAATTAAAAATATTATTATTACTAAAGAGGGTTTAAGCGTTCCCCGATGAAAAAGGTGTATATCTTAAGTTTAGGTTGTCCGCGTAATCTCGTAGATTCAGAAATTATTTCTGGCCGACTGAAGGCAAAGGACTATACTATTGTGGATACGGCCGAGGCAGATGTGGCGATTGTCAATACCTGCGCCTTTATAAAAGAAGCAAAAGAAGAATCTATTGAGGCGATATTAGACCTTATAGAATTAAAAGAGAAAGGTATTTTAAAAAAGGTAATTGTTGCTGGATGTCTGGCCCAGCGTTATGGTAAGACATTGACCCAACATCTTAAAGAAGTAGATGGATTGGTGGGGAGGATTTCTTTAAACCACACAAAAGAAAGATTTAGACTCACCCCTCCTCATTATGCCTATGTGAAGATTTCGGAAGGTTGCATAAATAACTGTAGTTACTGTGTTATTCCAAAAATAAAAGGCAGATATACCAGCCGCCCCCTAGAATCCATCTTAACCGAAGTCAGGTCTTTGGACAGGACAAAGACAAAGGAAATAAATATTATTGGTCAGGATATTACCTTATATGGAACAGATCTAAATCAAGGTAAGGGTCTGGAGCTTCTTTTGAGGGAGATATTAAAATGCATTAAGCATATCCGCTGGATAAGGCTCCTTTATTTACATCCTGCGCACCTTGAAGATGGGCTGTTAGATTTACTGGCAAAAGAGGAGCGGTTGTGTAGATACATTGATTTGCCTCTTCAGCACATCAATAACCGGCTCTTAAAATTGATGCAGAGAAAAACCTCAAAAGAAGAAATTTTAAGGTTAATTGAAAAAATTAGAAAGAAAATACCTCAGGTAGCTATACGTACCAGTCTTCTTGTGGGTTTTCCCAGTGAAACGGATGATGAATTTGAGGAGTTAATCGATTTCGTACGGCAGACAAAATTTGAGCGTTTAGGCGCGTTTATTTATTCACGCGAAGAAGGGACCCTTGCTTATAATCTTAAACCTCAAATACCCCTAAAGATTAAACAGGCCCGTTTCAACCGCCTGATGTCTTTACAGCAGGAAATTTCCCAAAGTGTAAATCAAAAGTATTTAGGGACAGTTCAGGAAGTTTTGATTGATGAGCGACAAAAGGACAATATTTACTTAGGCCGCACGCAGATGGATGCGCCGGAGGTGGACGGTCTGGTTTATATAAAATCAGACAAAAATTTAAAAAGCGGCGATTTTGTAAAGGTAAAGATAACCGATACATTGGAATACGATTTGGTAGGAGAATTGGCGTGAATCTCCCTAATAAAATTACAATTTTAAGGATAATCTTGACGTTTGTCTTTATGTTTTTCCTTTTTTGCAAGGGCTTCTGGCCAAAGGTGGTGAGTTTGATTATTTTTATGATAGCGGCGGTAACGGATTTCTGCGACGGATGGTTGGCAAATAAAAAGAATATGACTACGGACTTCGGCAAACTCATGGACCCTTTTGCGGATAAGATTCTATTACTGGCGGCGTTTGCCGCGTTTGTCCAGATGCAGTTGGTTGAGGCCTGGATGTTTTTGATTATCCTGGCACGTGAATTGCTGGTGACCTCTTTAAGATTGTTCGCCCTTTTAAACAAAGGAAAGGTTTTGTCGGCCTCAAAATCCGGAAAACACAAGACCGCTTATCAGATGTTTGCGGTCTTTATTATTTTGGGTTTTATTGTCTTTAAAGAGGCAATGCTCAAATTCTATACCTGGAATCCGGCCTGGGAAAAAATATTTCGCCGGGGTGTATATATTATGATGCTTATTGCCGTGATTCTGACGATTAATTCTGGCTTTCGTTATCTCTGGAAAAACCGCAAAATCATTACCAGTGTCTAATTTAATATCCAGGATTACCCGCCTGATTTCTACATTTTTCTTTGTTGGCTATTTTCCGTTTATCCCCGGAACAATTGCCAGTCTGATGGGCTTGGGTTTATTTATTCTTTTTAAGGATAATTTAATAGTCCTTTTGCTTTTGGCTATCTTATTGTTGATTCTGGGATTTTATTTTTCCGGCCGTGCGGAGAAATATTTTAATAAGAAGGACGCCAGAGAGATAGTAATTGATGAAGTTAGCGGTATGTTTTTAAGTTTGATATTCCTGCCGCAGGCTAAAGTCAGGGCGGTTTTATTTTTTGCCTTTTTTGCCTTTCGGATATTTGACTGGACCAAACCTTTTCCCATAAGAAGATTGCAGAAACTCTCTGGCTCTTTGGGCATAATGCTGGATGATATTGTGGCGGCAATTTATACGGCGGCTGTCTTTCAGATTTTCTTTAAATTTGCTTCGTGGATGACTTCGTAGATTGGACCTTGGGGGGTAAGTGTGCTTTTATAAAGCACCAGTTTTTGTGCCTTAAATCTTAGTTTTAGCTGCGTTAAAGAGAGAGTTTTTAAGACCGCCACTAATTTTTCCCGTTTTAATGCGGAACGAACCCGGCCAAGGGTGATATGGCTGGAAAAGGCGCGTTCTTCCTTAGGGATGCCTACTTTATTGATTTTTTCATCCACTGCTTTGGCGAGGGCTTTCGTTTCTTTGTCGCCCTCAGATATGCCTACCCAGATAACGCGCGGATATTCTAATTTCGGGAAGCCGCCGACTTGCGAGATTTCTATTTCATAATCCACAAAATCTTTTGTTAAGGCATCCAATATTTGCTCAATTTTTTTTAGCGTTTCTTTTTCCTGCTCGCCCAAAAATTTTAAGGTCAGGTGGATATTTTCGGGTCTCACCCATTTTACATCTGCAGCGGTTTTTTTTAAATCCGAGATAAGGGTGGCAAGATAATTTTTTATCTCTGGGGGCAAGGCAATGGCAATAAATGACCTTATTTTTTCAGACATTGTTTTAAGAGTTTTAAGGTCTGGAGTGCCGCTTTTTTCCTTATCAAAATTCGTTTTCCTTTAAAATGAAATTTTTTCAAGGTGTGGCAATGCGGGCAGTCGATGGCAATATAGACAGTACCTACCGGCTTTTCTTTTGAGCCACCGCTGGGTCCGGCAATGCCCGTTATCCCGATACCCAAGTCAGTTTTGGCCATTTTTCTTATATTCGCGGCCATCTTTTGTGCCACCTGTCTGGAGACCGCACCATATTTTTCAATTAAGGATTTTGGGATTGATAAGAGTTTGTTTTTTGAAACATTACTGTAAGCCACGAGACCCAGAATAAAATATTGCGAACTTCCGGCGATATCGGTGAGCAGTTTTGAAATAAGGCCGCCAGTCAAGGATTCGGCTACGGCTATAGTTTTGTTTTTTGCTTTTAAAAGTTGCGTAACTTCCTTTAATCGCATACAAAAATAATACCACAGCAGGAAAAAGAAGTAAATATTATAAAGTTACCTTATTATTTTTAGAGACGTTTTCCTCCCCAATCGGGAAGGTGTCTTTGTTCTGAACCGGAAAGTGTCCCCGATGAGGGACACTTTCCTGATTAGCGAGGAAAACGTCTCTAAATATGTTACAAAAAATTCCTTGACAGAACCTGTATGTATGTTAATATGCTAAATTAAGTTAAATGAGAAGGTATGATTAAGAGAAAAATTACAGGAAGGGAGAGAAAAAAATGAAAATAAGATTTCTGGTTTTTGCGTTAGTTGTGGGTTTCGTGGGTGTGCAGTTTGCTTATGCTGACTCTTATCAATCCAAGCCGGCAGTTTCAGGCATAAACACAAAGGTTTCTGCAGGATATGCTGACCTTGATGCTACCTCTGTAAAATTTGGTAGCGCCTCAGTTACTTTGCCCTTAACCCACTCTTGGGGTTTTACCATAGATGGATTAGGCGGAGACTACAGCGCCTCTTCGCTTTGGGGAGTAGGCGGAAATCTTTTCTGGCGCAATCCTGACAAGGGGCTTTTAGGAATTATGGGGTCTAATGTTTTAGTGGGCGCAAATAATGCTTCCCGGGGTGGAGTATCCGGCGAATTATATCGGGGTCCGTTTTCTATTTTGGTGGATGTGGGATACGGAACCGGAGATACGATAAAACACGGCGTTTTTTCAGACCTTATATTGCGCTGGTATGTGATGGATAATTTTGCCCTTAGCACAGGATGCACCTATAGCGGTGGAAATACGGCAGGGGTAGTAGGGATGGAATATATGCCGAGTTTAAAAATTTTTTCTGACCTTAGTTTATTCGCCCGCGGCAGTTGGGGTGAAGACGATTATCATAGCGTGGTAGCGGGAATTAAATATTATTTTGGCAAAGGAAAAACATTAAAACAGAAACATCGCGAGGATGATCCGGAAAATATGGCTTTAGGCGGTTTGTTATTAGGGAATCAAGGTCAGGGAGGATTTATTGAGCCATTAGAGACGCCACCGCCGAAGATTGAAGAAGAAGAGCCTGAGGGATAAGTAAAAATACCTCTCTTTTTTGCGTTGCTTTTGTAGAGCTTTGTTTGTCTGGTGTAATTTTATTTCTTCTAAAACAAATGTTTTTGCCCGGTTCTTAAAAACCGGGCATTTTTTTTAAGTAAAAATGGGTTAGATTTCACCTCTTCTTGCGTCTATTAAGAGCAGAAGGAGGTGAGGCATTTTGCGCAGTAAATGCGTTGACAGGAGAGACATTATGAGGTATAATTTAAACTCTTAAAAACTGGAGGATACGATGGTGCAAGAAAAAGAAAAGAAAAAGGAAACTGATAAAGATACTTCAGATCGGCAGAGGGCCTTAGAATTAGCACTTTCTCAAATAGAAAAACAGTTTGGTAAGGGCTCAATTATGAAACTGGGTAGTGCTACACACCTGGATGTGGAGGCCATCCCTACCGGTGCCTTAAGTTTAGATATGATTTTAGGCGTAGGGGGTGTGCCACGGGGTAGGGTGATTGAGGTTTTTGGGCCAGAGTCATCTGGTAAAACTACACTTACTTACAGTATCATTACCGAGACCCAGAAAAGAGGCGGGGTGGCAGCTTTTATTGATGCGGAGCATGCCTTTGATTCGGCTTATGCCAAAAAAGTGGGCATCAACTTAGATGAACTTTTGATTTCCCAACCCGATACGGGCGAACAGGCCCTGGAGATTGCCGAGACCTTGGTGCGTTCTAACGCCGTGGATTTGATTGTGATTGATTCAGTGGCTGCGCTTACCCCGCGTGCGGAAATTGAAGGCGAGATGGGTGACAGCCATCTGGGCCTGCAGGCAAGATTAATGTCCCAGGCATTGCGGAAACTGACGGCAGCCATCAGCAAGTCCAAGACGTGCA
>JAMWDD010000001.1 GCA_023818885.1 Candidatus Omnitrophota bacterium
TTGATTACGACTTTAATTCCCGGGGTAGACATTAACCCGGCAAGGACTTATTGTGTCATAGTCGGGCCGCCGATAATGTATAGGTTTGTGATTGCAGAAGTCCTTAAAAAATCCATTCCTGACCATCAGATTATTGTTTCTTTAGAAAGAAGGATGAAATGCGGCTTGGGAAAATGTGGGCATTGCCAGATTGAAGGTGTGTATGTCTGCCAATCCGGGCCGGTATTTAATTATGCGCAACTAAAAAATTTTAAAGGAGAGTGTCATGAAAAAGCAGCCTAAGCCAAAAGTGGCATTTTTTGATTTTACTGACTGCGAAGGATGCCAGCTGCAGTTTGCCAATATGGGCGAGGTGCTTCTTGAGATAGCCGAATTAGTAGATATCGTAAATTTCCGCGAGATTATGTCAGAACAAGGAGAAGATTATGATATTGCCTTTGCGGAGGGAAGCATTACCACGGATAACGACGTAAAACGCATTAAAAAGATAAGAGAAAAGGCAAAAGTAGTGGTTGCGCTGGGCGCCTGCGCTACTCTTGGCGGAGTAAATGGAATGAAAAACCGCACTCCTCTTGATGTGGCTAAAGAAAGAGTTTACGCAGATAAAGCCGACACGGTTAACACCATAAAGGCCATGCCAGTGCATGAGGTAGTTAAGGTTGATTATTTTATTCATGGCTGCCCGGTATATATCCCGGAGGTAATTACAGTTATTAAATGCATATTGATGAGTAGGCCTTATGTTGTGCCAAATTATCCGGTTTGCGCAGAATGTAAGATGAATGAAAATGTCTGCCTTTACGAGAAAGAACAAGAATGTATGGGGCCGGTAACGCGGGCAGGGTGTAATTCCTGGTGTATAAATAATGGAAACCGCTGCTATGGTTGCCGCGGATTAGTAGATAATCCAGCGGCTGATGCACAGAAAGATATTTTATTAAAATATGGCTTAAAGATGGATGAGATTTTAAAGCATTTTACATTGTATAATGATTCCTTGGGAGACAAGTATGAGCAGCAACTCAAGTAAAACCAAAGATGTAAAGATAGATGTGCATTATCTTACACGCGTAGAAGGTCACGGAAACATTGTAGTAGATACTAAAGACGGAAAGCTTACTAAATGCGAATTTCAGGTGATTGAATCCCCGCGTTTCTTTGAATCTATGCTGGTGGGAAGGGTTATCTGGGAGGCGCAGCATATTACCAGCCGTATCTGCGGCATCTGCGCCTGTGGCCACAGTTTAGCCAGCATTAAGGCCGCTGAGGATGCCTTAGGCATAACGCCTGCGGATGAAACTGTGATGTTGAGAAAACTACTTCTTTATACTGAGCAGATGGACAGCCATATCCTGCATATTTATTTTCTGGTTGCCCCGGACCTTTTGGGCGTAAAGAGTATTATGCCTCTTATTAAGACGCACCGTTCTATTATTGATATGGCCCTTAAGATGAAGCGGATGAGCGATTATGCCGGCGAGGTTTTGGCAGGCAGGCATATCCATCCTATAAGTTATGTAATCGGAGGGCTGACGCAGCTGCCGGCGCGGGAGAATTTAGAAAAACTTTATAAGATGATGCTTGAGTGCCGTAAATACGGTGATGAGACGGTAAAGATCCTTAAAAAATTGAAATTTCCGGAATTCCAGCGGCCAACACAATATCTATCCCTTACCCATGATGGAGAGTATGCGATGTATGACGGAGATTTGGTTGTAAACGGAAAAAATAGAACAAAATACAACAAATATAGAGAAGTACTCACAGAAAAAGTAGTGGACTATTCCCGGGCAAAAATCGCCACCATCAATAATAAACCCTACGCCGTAGGAGCTTTAGCCAGATTTAATAACAACAGCGATAAATTACATAAGAAGGCAAAGGCAGTTGCGGAGAGTTTAAGGTTAAAAGCACCCTGCCACAATCCCTATTTAAATACAGTCGCACAAATGGTGGAATGGGTGCATTGTTTGGAGGAATCCATTGCCATCATAGAGAAAATCTTAAAAGAGGGGCTTAATGAAAAAAAGATAGTGGTCTCATCTTGGCCGAAGAAAAGCCAAATAGATAAGATTAAATATAGACCTAATACCGGAATCGGTTGTGTAGAAGTTCCCCGCGGTTCGTTATTCCATGAATATACAATAGACGACACCGGCCATATTACCGCAGCAAATTGTGTAATTCCCACAAATCAAAATATGGGTAATCTCGAAGAGGATATGCGTAAGCTCGTTCCAGAATTATTAGGTAGGCATAGTCGAGAAGAAATTACTCAAGCACTGGAAATGCTTGCCCGCGCTTACGATCCTTGCATATCCTGCGCTACCCACCTTTTAGACGTAAGATTTGTCTGATAATAAAATTGCCGTAATCGGTTTAGGAAATACGTTAAGAAGAGACGACGGAATCGGAATATTGGTTCTGGAATCCCTACGCAACTCTTATAGAAAGCAAGGCATAGATTACCTCAATTTCGGAATTGCCAGTATTGACCTTTTGCATCGGCTACAAAACTACAAAAAAGCCCTGCTGATTGATGGGATAAATGCTTCTTTAGAGCCTGGCGAAATCAAGATCTTTAAATTGAGCGAAGTAGTTAATATTTTAAAAAAGCAGATTACGTCTTCACATGAATTTAATCTTAAAGATGTTTTTATCCTTTATAAAAAACTCGGTTTAAAAACAGAAGTTTTTATTGCTGGCATCCAAGTGCAAGATGTTTCTTTTGCCTCGGGGTTAACCGAAAAATTGAAAAAGAGTTATGATAATATAGTGGAAAAGGTAAATAATTTTATTGATAAAGAACTTTTAGGCAAATAAAGATGTGTTATGCCATACCCGGTAAAGTAGTCGGGATAAAAGATAATATTGTCACAGTAGATTATTTTGGTGAAAAAAAGAAAGCCAAAAATGATTTCTATAGTTTAGAGCGGGGAGAATATGTCTATGCGCAGGGCGGTTTTGTAGTACAAAAAGTTTCTATTCAGGAAGCAGAATCTATTTTAGATACGTGGAAAGAATTATTTTTTCAGTTACAAAAAACAGACCTTAAACTTGCGCAGAATCCCAAAACGCTTTATCAAAGGGCAAATTATATCCGCAACAAATACTTAGGCAACGCCTGCTGTATCCACGGGATAATTGAGTTTTCCAATTATTGCCGTTGCGACTGTCTTTATTGTGGGATAAGAAAAAGTAATTCTGAGCTTTTACGTTATCGCATGGAACCCGATGAGATAGTAAATGGGGCGGTTGAGGCAGCAAAAAATCTGGGGTTTAAGGCGCTAGTCTTACAGTCAGGAGAAGACCTCTGGTATGACGATGATAAGCTTGTAGAGATAATAAATAAGATTAGAGAAAAAGCCGCACTTTTGCTTGTTTTAAGTATCGGGGAGAGGGATGTGAAAACTTACAAAAAGCTTTATAAGACTGGGGCAAGAGGTGTACTTTTGCGTTTTGAAACAAGCAACGCTTCTTTATACCAAAAGTTGCGGCCTAAACATAAATTAGAAGATCGCATTGAACTGCTCAAGAAATTGCGCGAAGTGGGCTATCTAATTTTTACCGGATTCTTAATCGGCCTTCCTGGGCAAACCAAAGAGGATATAGACAATGATATAAAGCTTACTGCGTCGCTCGGTACAGATATGTTTTCCTTTGGGCCATTTCTGCCCCATCCCCAAACACCTTTAGGTAAATATCCCGCACCGTCTTTAGATGCGGTTTTAAGTATTATTGCTAATACCCGCTTAGCCAATCCTGAAGCAAAAATCCTGGTTACTACTGCCTTGGAAACGCTGGATAAAGAAAACGGGATGAAGTTTGGCCTTTTAGCCGGCGGTAATTCGTTGATGATAAACTTAACTCCCCAAAAATATCAGCGGCTCTATGATATTTATCCGGATAGGGTAGGCATTGAAGAAGACATTTCCCGAAGAATTGACTCCACAATCAAACTCCTACATTCCCTTGGTCGCGCGCCGGCTGATTTAGGGCTTTAGATATCTCTTGCAAGCTTTACCATCCTGAGGTTATAATATTAAAATAAATAGGGAGAAAAAATGATTTTACGCATAGGTATGGCACAAGTCAATAGCTGGTTAGGAGATTTTAAATATAATACTGATAAAATCTGCAAGTTTATCCAGAAGGCAAAAGAAGGCCGGTGCCATATTGTGGTCTTTCCCGAATTAGCCATATCAGGATACCCACCCGAGGATTTAATCTACAAAAGTGATTTTTTAAGAAGAAATAAAGAGAGTCTTGATTTGGTTAAAGAGTATTCCCAAGATATAGGTGTAATTGTTGGTTTTATAGAACAAGACAAAGGTAAAATTTTTAATAGCGCTGCCTTTATTTATAATAAAAAATTGGTAGGGATTTATCGGAAGATGCAGTTGCCAAATTACGGCGTATTTGATGAAAAGCGATATTTTTTTAGTGGTGAAGATTTTAAGATTTATGATTTTTGCGGAGTTAAAATTGGTCTGGATATCTGGGTAGAAGACGATTCGATCGCCCTACAGGCAAAGGCAGGGGTTCAATTAAGTTTTGTCATCAATGCCTCGCCGTTTCATATGGGAAAGCTCGATTCCCGGATAAATATTTTAAAAGAACAAGCAAAAAAGAATAAAGTTTATATTACCTATGTTAACCTTGTGGGTGGCCAGGATGAGTTAGTTTTTGACGGAAGGAGCATTTTCATTGATACGAAAGGTAAAATCCTTGCTCAGGCCAAGGCATTTGAAGAAGACTTATGTATTTTTGATATTGATTCAAAGATTTTACCCAAGAAAAAAGTAAATAAAAAGAAACTAGTAAGAATTCCGGTAGAAAATATAACCACAAATATAACAAAGACGCCCCTCTCTTCCAAAATAAGGATTAGACTTAATTCCATTGAAGAGGTCTACAAGGCCTTAGTTTTAGGTCTGAGGGATTATGTAATAAAGAATGGTTTTAGAAAAGTAGTTTTGGGTTTAAGCGGAGGTATAGATTCTGCTTTAACTTGTGTTTTGGCAGTGGATGCTTTGGGGAGGGAAAATGTAGTGGGGGTGTTTATGCCTTCACAGTATACTTCTCTGGAGAGCAGAGAAGATGCCCAAACCTTGGCTAATAATTTAGGTATAGATTTTTGCACTATTTATATCCAGGGAATTTTTGAAAAGTATCTTGATGAGTTAAGAGAGCAGTTCCGGGGGACAGCGCCTAACATTGCTGAGGAAAACATTCAGGCGCGCATCAGAGGCAATATCTTAATGGCACTTTCTAATAAATTTGGCTGGCTGGTTTTAACTACCGGAAATAAAAGCGAAGTAAGTGTGGGCTATTGCACTTTGTATGGCGATACCGCCGGTGGTTTTGCACCGCTTAAAGATGTGCCAAAGACAATGGTTTATGAACTTGCTCGCTACAGCAATTTGCTTTCGGAAAAGCCGGCTATTCCGGAAAGGGTATTTACTAAAGCACCTACTGCAGAATTAAAAGAAAACCAGAAAGACCAGGATATACTTCCGCCTTACGAAGTTTTGGACCCGATACTTAAGGCATACATTGAGGATGACCTCTCAATAGAAAAGATTATTGCGCTGGGTTTTGATAAAGATGTAGTAAGGCGCACGATTGAGATGGTAGATAGGAGTGAATATAAACGTCGGCAGTCACCGCCGGGAATTAAAATTACGCCTAAGACCTTTGGGAGAGATCGCCGCATGCCGATTACGAATAGGTTTAGGGAAGAGAGAAGTGGGGAGTGTAGATAATGGGGAATGATTTAAGGGAAAAAGTGGCTAAATTAAAATCTATCTTACAGAAAATGGATTCTGTTTTAGTCGCTTATTCAGGAGGCGTGGACAGCACATTTTTATTGAAAATTGCTTGCGATGTGTTAGGCAAGGATAAGGTTTTGGCGGTGACAGCAGATTCAGCAACTTATCCTAAAAGCGAATTAAATTTTGCCAAAAAAATGGCGGCTAGATTTGGCGCCAAGCATTTAATTATTAAAACAAATGAATTACACAATCCAGAATTTACCAATAATCCAGTTAATCGTTGTTATTATTGTAAACGCGAGCTTTTTTCTCAGTTAAAAAAGATTGCCCGCTCCAGAAAAATGAATTATATATGCGATGCGGCACAAATTTCTGATAATGCTGATTTTCGTCCGGGAGATAAAGCGAAAAAGGATTTAGGCATTCGTTCGCCATTGAGAGAGGTAGGATTTACCAAAGAAGAAATTCGTAAATTAAGCAGAAAGTTTAAGCTTCCGACTTGGAATATGCCGTCACAAGCCTGTCTCGCATCTAGGTTTCCGTATGGCACTAAAATAACCGAAACGCTTTTAGCGAGAGTAGAGAAGGCAGAAACGTTGCTTAAAAATTTAGGTTTTTCACAAGTAAGGGTGCGTCATTATGATAGCATGGCCAGAATTGAAGTGGAGAGGCAGAAAATTCCGCTTTTGGTTTCTAAGCTAAAAGGAAAGCAATTAGCCAGGATAAAAAATATAGGTTATAAATATATTACCGTAGATTTAGAAGGTTATAGGACTGGCAGTTTAAACGAGGAGATGAGGAAGATATGAAACGCCTATATTTTGATTATGCGGCAACTACACCTACGGATCCAGAAGTTTTAAAGGCAATGCAGCCTTATTTTTTTGAGAAATTCGGCAATCCTTCCAGCATCCATTCCTTTGGTCAGGAGGCAAAAAAGGCAGTTGAAGATAGCCGTGAGATCCTTGCTGAATTTATGGGCGCAAAACCCGATGAAATTGTCTTTACTTCGGGTGGGACCGAATCCAATAATTTTGCTTTAAAGGGCGTGGCTTATGCTCTAGAGTCAAAAGGTAATCATATAATTATTAGCGCGATAGAACATCATGCTATAACTGAAGCTGCAAAATTCTTAGAAAGACAGGGTTTTAAAATAACTTTGGTGGGTGTGGATAGATACGGGCTGGTAAATCCGGAAGATATTAAAAAGGCAATTACGGATAAGACCATTCTCATCTCGATAATGCACGCCAATAATGAGATTGGGACAATCCAGCCGATTGCGGAGATTGGAAAGATTGCCAGAGAAAAAGGTATTTATTTTCATACTGACGCGGTGCAAACAGTAGGACACATCCCGGTAAATGTCAATGAATTGAATGTAGATTTACTGTCACTTTCTGCCCATAAATTTTATGGGCCAAAAGGCGTTGGCGCTTTATATATTAGAAAAGGCACGCGCATAAATCGTTTCCTTCATGGCGGCGATCAAGAAAAGGGAAGGCGCGCCTCCACTCACAATACTGCAGGCATCGTGGGTTTGGGTCGTGCCATTGAACTCTGTAAGGAGAAGATGAACGAGGAGGCGCTAATTCAGCGGGGGTGGCGAGATCGCTTGATTAAAGAGATTTCTGCTCGCATCCCTGATGTATTTTTAAATGGCCATCCGTCACTACGACTTCCTAACAATATAAATTTTTCTATAAAATATATTGAAGGTGAGTCTATGATTTTACATTTAGATATGTTGGGTATCGCCGTTTCTACAGGCTCAGCCTGCACTTCGGCTTCACTTGAACCCTCGCATGTGCTTTTAGCCATAGGTTTATCTCATGAATTAGCCCACGGTTCTCTGCGGATAACTTTTGGTAGATATAATACCGAAAGCGATATAGATTATCTTTTAGAGAATCTTCCTAAAGTCGTCGAGACCCTGCGCAAGATGTCTCCGCTTTATGAAAAGAAATAATGCGCGATAAAATCTTAGAATATTTAAAAAAGACCGATAGTCATATCTCTGGTGAGGAACTCAGCCAGCGCTTAAAGATAAGCCGGGCAGGGATTTGGAAACATATTCAAGAATTAAGAGAATCCGGCTATGAAATCGTTGCTGTGCCGCATCTGGGTTATCGACTCTTTTCTATCCCGGATAAACTCTTGCCGCAGGAAATAGCATGCGGCCTTAAGACAAAATCATTTGGATGTAAGATCCGCTATTATGAGATGGTTAGTTCAACGATGGATATAGCGATGCAGGCAGGTTTAGAAGGTGCTTTAGAGGGTGAACTTATCTTAGCTGAAGGCCAGAGCAGGGGTCGGGGTAGATTAGGCCGCAGCTGGAATTCACCAAAATATAAAGGGATTTATATGTCTTTAATCTTGCGGCCAAAATTGCTTCCTCAAGAAACCCCTTGTCTTACATTGCTCAGTGCGGTTTCTGTGTGTGAGGCAATAAAAGAGGATGTCGGTTTAGACACAAATATAAAGTGGCCTAATGATATCGTCATCCATGAAAAGAAAGTAGGCGGAATTTTGACAGAATTAAATGCGGAGATGGATATTGTACATTTTGTGGTGATTGGTATCGGTATCAATGTGAATAATGACAAATCACAGCTTCCCCTGCATGCTACATCTTTAAAAGAAGAAAAAAAAGAAGTGGTTAATCGCGTTACATTGTTAAGAAAAATTTTAGAAAAATTGGAGATAAATTATGATATTTTTAAAAAGCACGGATTTCACCCGATTACTGAGAAATGGCGCAGTTTTTCAACTACCTTAGGTTCGCGTATTAAGGTGACCTGCCAGAAGGAACACATTGAAGGCGAGGCGATAGATATAGATATTGACGGCGGACTTATAATAAGGAAAGATTCAGGTTTTATTGAGAAGGTTATGGCGGGGGATGTGGTCAAGGTAAGATAATCTAATTGTAAACTAAAATTTTCATTAAAGTTGACAATTGAATACTACCTGCTAAAATAGTAGGTAGTATTTATTTTATAGAGAAGAAATATGCAAAAGCTAATTAGTAATTTGACCTCTAAAGTTCTTAGCCAGAGGGATATTTCAAAAGACGAAGCCTTAAGTTTATTGCAAGTTAAAGGTAGCGATTTATTTTACCTTTTTGCTTCTGCCAATTCTATCCGCCAGCATTTTAGGGGAAATAAGATAAGTCTCTGCACCATAACCAATGCCAAAAGCGGAGATTGTTTTGAGGACTGTAAATTCTGCGCCCAGTCGCGTTATCACAATACAAATATTGCGGTTTATCCTTTGATTTCCGTTGATGAGATGTTGAGGCGGGCGGAACAGGCAATAAGGGCGGGAACGCATCGGTTTTGTCTGGTGACCAGTGGCGGCAGTCTGGATGATAAGGAGATGGATTTGATATGCGAAGGTATCAGCCGCATAAAGAATAAATTCCCACATATAAAACTGGATGCCTCCTTAGGTAAGATTGATTATCCTGCGGCGAAGCGTCTTAAAGAAGCGGGTCTGAATAGATACAATCATAATTTAGAGACCGTGCCGGAATATTTTTCTCAGATTTGCTCAACGCATACCTATAGGGATAGATTGGAGACTATATCTATTTTGAAACAGGCGGGGTTGGAAATTTGTTGTGGTGGAATATTAGGGATGGGAGAGAACGAAACCCAGCGCGTTGAATTTGGTTTTATTCTAAAAGGACTTGATTTAGATTCTATTGCTTTAAATTTCTTAAATCCTATCCCTGGAACAGGGCTGGCGCAAAGAGAGCCATCCCCTGCCTTAGAATTAATAAAGATAGCAGCGATCTTGCGTTTTATTTTGCCCGACAAGGAAATTCGTCTTTGCGGAGGGAGGGAAAAGAATTTAAGAGGTCTCCAGGCGCTTGCGTTTTGTGCCGGAATAGATGCAACGATTATTGGCGATTATCTCACGACCAAAGGCAATCCCGTTAAAGAGGACCTGGAGATGTTAATTGACTTGGGTTTTTCCGTCTGAAGCTCAATCTTTAAGAGCCAGGCTTGAAATGTTTGATTTAAGAGAAGAACTGGATATTTTAGAGAGTAAGGGCCTGAGGCGCAAACTTTCTTTATTAGAAAGCGTGCAGGCAGAGGAGATTATTATTGAAGGCAAAAATTGCCTTAATTTATGCTCAAATAACTATCTGGGTCTTGCTTCTGAACCGCGCCTTAAAGCGGCAGCCATTGAGGCAATTAAAAACTATGGTTTAGGTAGCGGTGCCTCACGCCTGGTATGCGGCAATCATCGTCTTTATAAAGAATTGGAAGAGAAAATTGCCGAATTTAAAGAGACACCGTCTTCTTTAGTTTTTAATTCTGGCTATGCGGCTAATTTAGGGATTATTTCGGTCTTGGTAGATGAAAAGGATATCGTTTTTTCTGATAAACTTAATCATGCCTCAATCATTGACGGAATCCTTTTAAGCCGAGCAAAATTTAGGCGCTATCCGCATAAAGATATTGAGGCATTAGAGGCAATGCTTAAGGACTCAGGGAATTTTAGAAGAAGATTGATTGTTACGGATACGGTCTTTAGTATGGATGGCGATATTGCGCCTTTAACTGAAATTGTAGAATTAGCAAGAAAATATAATGCCAAAGTTATGGTAGATGAAGCGCATGCCACCGGCGTTTTTGGCAAGAGCGGCAGAGGGATAGTAGAGCATTTCAACCTTAAAAATGAGATATTTATTCAGATGGGGACGTTGAGTAAAGCCATCGGTTGCTTGGGGGCATATGTTTGCGCTGGTAAGGATACCATTGATTACCTGATAAATAAGGCGCGCAGTTTAATTTATACTACTGCCTTGCCTCCTGCCATATTAGCTGCAAGTATCAAGGCAGTTGAGATAATTCAGCAGGAACCAGAGAGAAGAAAAGTGCTTTTTGAAAATGCCGAATTTTTTAGGAGTAACTTAAGAAGATTTGGACTCAATACCCTGGATTCACAAAGCCCAATTATACCGGTTGTGGTAGGGAGGGTAGATTTGGCCGTAGAATTTAGTAAGCGATTATTTAATGAAGGTATATTTTGCCCTGCCATTCGGCCACCTACGGTTCCCAAAGGTGATGCGCGTCTAAGGATGACCGTGATGGCAACACATAAGAAAGAACACTTAGAATTCGCTTTGGAAAAAATTAAAAAGATTGCCAAAGATTTAGGGTTGCTTTAGATGAAAACTCTTGTATTTATTCATGGCTGGGCATCGTCTCCAGAAGTTTGGTATAAACAGAAAGAATATTTTAAAAAATACAATATCCTTCTGCCGGAATTAGATTTAGATAATCTTAAAGACAACGCAGACAAAATTTATTCTCTGTGCAAAGGCAAAGGTAATCTTGCGATTATCGCCTGGTCAATGGGTTGGCTGGTAACTTTAAAATTAATGGAATACTTCCCTTTAGATATCAAGGCATTAGTTAGTATCTGTGGAACGCCCAAATTTATCTCTGAAGATTACCTTGATGGCGGCATAAGAAGACAGCAATTACGTGCTTTACGTTTGGCGCTTAAAAAAGATTTTACGTCTGCTTTAAATAGATTCTATCAACAGCATCGCATACCTCTTAGGGCAGAGAATTTTCTGAATAAAAAAGAGCTTTGGATTAAGCAGTTAGATATTTTAGAAAAAGAGGACTTAAGAAAAAATCTTTCTTTAATTGAATGTCCGACACTATTTATCACCGGCCAGGATGATATGCTTTCTCCAATATCTTTGCAAAATTATATGAGTAATTACGTTAAAAACTCGGTTATCAGAGTAGTTGAATTTAGTGCCCATGCTCCTTTTATCGATAACAGTAAGGAGATAAACAATTTTATAAAAGGGACAGTTCTTGCATAAATGTATATTTTTCAAGTAGTTAGAGAGAAACGGTCTCAAGTTATAAAAAAGAAGTTTTCCCGCGTAGCCCCTAATTATGACCGATATGCGGATATCCAGAGATATTTTGGTCAGATGTTATTGAAGGAATTAAAGAAGGATGGCATCTTGACCAAAAAAATTTTAGATATTGGTACCGGCACAGGCAGTTTATTAAAACTGCTAAATTCTTTTTATCCGACAGCAGATATTGTGGGTTTGGATATTTCTTGGGGGATGCTGGAGATAGCAAAAGAAAAGATAGATAGGGTTTTACAAGCAGATGCAGTTAATCTACCTCTTAAAAACAATTCCTTTGATTTAGTTATTTCAAATCTTGCTTTACAGTGGGTGATTGATTTAGAAGCGGCCTTGTTTGAAGTATTACGTGTTTTAAAAAGAGAAGGGAGGTTTTACTTTACTACCTTTGGACCCCAGACACTCAAGGAATTAAAGATTATCTTTCCGGCGTTAGAAGGGTATCTTAAATTAAATACCTTGGCAACCATCGTAGATTTGCTTAAAAAAATAGGTTTTTTAGATATTCAATCTGAAGCAGTTTTAGAAAAAAAGACATATCCGCGTATGATTGATATCGTCAGGTGGCTTAAAAATATCGGCGCAAATTATACGGGCTATATTCCCACAAAAAATTTAGGTATGCGCAGAATCTGGCAGTTAGCAGAGGAAATGTATCGAAGACAATTTAGCATAGAGGAAGGCGTTTTTGCCACTTTTGAGGTTTTTCTTATAAAGGCGCAGAAATGAATAAAGGCATATTTATCACGGGAACCGATACCGGTGTTGGTAAGACTGTCGTTGCTTCTGCTCTTGCCCTGCGGCTTAAGTCCGAAGGTATCGATGTGGGACTTTTTAAGCCATTTCAGAGTGCCGGATATGATGCGAAAATTTTTAAAGAAATCGTGGGTGTTTCTGAGCCACTTAGTTTAATTAATCCTTATTATTCTTGTCTACCGCTGGCCCCTTATAAAGCATTTAAAAGGATTAATCTGAGGAAAGTGGTGATGGCTTATAAAGAATTAGCCAGTAGGCATGATTTTATGATTGTGGAAGGAGCAGGCGGATTGCTGGTGCCGATAAAAAAAGATTATTTAATGAGCGACTTGATTTTAGAATTGGGTTTGCCGGTTTTAATTATAAGTCGCGCAGGGTTAGGCACAATCAATCATACATTGCTTACCGCCAGCGAGGCCAAGAATTTGGGTATTGAGGTCCGGGGGATAGTAATAAACGGCAAGGATATAAAAAAATCAGATATTTCCGTCAATTCAAATGCCCGAGTAATAAAGGAGTTTTGTAAGGTCCCTATTTTAGGGATAATCCCTAAATGTAGAAATACCGAAGAGGCAATAGACTATGCTTCCAAGATTATTGATATCAAGGCTATTCTGCAAGGCAAGGGAAATAATTATCGTCAGTTGATGCAGTCAGATAAAAAATACATCTGGCATCCTTTTACCCAAATGAAAGATTGGCTAAAGTCCCGGCCCTTAATAATTGAGGAGGCAAAGGGCTGTTATTTAAAAGATACGGCAGGAAAGTGGTATTTAGACGGAGTTTCTTCTTTATGGGTAAATCTTTATGGCCATCGTAAAAGAGAGATTGATTTAGCAATCAAAACGCAGATTGATAAGGTGGCACATTCAACCCTTTTAGGTCTGGCTAATGTTCCCTCTGTAGAACTGGCAAAGAGATTAATTGAAATTGCGCCCGCAGGTTTAAGAAAAGTATTTTATTCAGATAACGGCTCAACCGCGGTTGAGGTTGCTTTAAAAATAGCATATCAGTACTGGCAACACAAAGGAAAAACAGAAAAATGTAAGTTTGTTTATTTAGAAAATGCTTATCATGGTGATACTCTGGGAGCGGTAAGCGTAGGAGGGATTGATTTATTCCACAAGACATTTAGGCCGTTGTTATTTAATGGTTTTAAGGCAAATTCACCTTATTGTTATCGCTGTCCCGAGGACAAAGTTTATCCGGGATGTCATTTTGCATGTTTAGAGAAATTGGAAAATATCATGAGAGTTAACAATAGGCATATCGCGGCTTTAATCGTTGAGCCGATTGTTCAGGCTGCCGGCGGAATGATTGTTTGGCCGCAAGGAATTTTAAAAAGGATGGAACAGATATGTAGAAGATACAATATACTTTTAATTTTAGATGAGGTAGCCACAGGTTTTGGCAGAACGGGTAAGATGTTTGCCTGCGAGCATGAAAAGGTAAGGCCGGATATAATGTGTTTATCAAAAGGTCTGACGGCAGGGTATTTGCCTTTAGCGGCGACGTTGGTGCGCCAGGAAATTTATAATGCTTTTTTAGGAGATTACCGAGAGAAAAAGACCTTTTTTCATGGTCACAGTTATACCGGAAATCCTCTGGCCTGCCGGGCGGCAATTGCCAATTTAGATTTATTTAAAAAAGAGAAGATTTTACAGGGTCTAAGACCCAAGATAGAATTTTTAAGCAAAAGATTAGAGCATTTTAGGAATTTAAGATGTGTCGGCGATATCCGGCAGAAAGGTTTTATGGTAGGGATAGAATTGGTAAAAGATAAACCTACCAAAGAACCCTATGCCTGGGAAGAAAAAATTGGCATAAAGGTTTGTGAACACATACGCCGATACGGTGTAATCTTAAGGCCATTAGGTAATGTCATTGTATTGATGCCACCCTTGACAATTTCCTTTTTTGACTTAGACCGATTAGTCAAGGCAACTTATAAATCTATTGAAGAAGTAACCGGATAGATATGAGAAGACGTGTATTGGTGGCAATGAGTGGAGGGGTGGATTCTTCGGTAGCCGCTGCCTTATTAAAAAAAGCTGGCGATGAAGTTATTGGCCTAACCATGTGTTTTAATCTTCCCGCCACAACCAGTAAAAAACCACATTGCTGCGGTAGAGAAGCAATTGAGGATGCCAGAAGAGTGGCGGAGAAGTTAGATATCCGGCACTATGTATTAAATTTTTCTAAAGTTTTGGAAGAGAAGGTTATTAAAAATTTCTGTCAGGAATATCTAAAAGGCCATACACCCAACCCCTGTATAAGATGCAATCAATACCTTAAGTTTGGTATTCTTTTAAAAAGGGCCCTCGCCCTCGGATGTGATTATTTAGCCACCGGCCATTATGCCCGCATTACGAGGAGTGGCAAAAAATATTTTTTGAAAAAAGCTGCCGATAAATACAAGGACCAATCTTATTTTCTATATCGCTTAAGCCAAAAACAACTAAAACACATTCTTTTTCCTTTGCAAGAATTATCAAAAGACAAAACCAGGCAACTGGCTAAAAAATTTGGTTTGCCCGTGGCAGATAAGTCAGCCAGCCAGGAAATTTGTTTTATTCCAGATGACGATTACGGCGCATTCTTAATAAAGCGTTTAGGTAACCAGATTAAACCCGGAGATATTGTGGATAAAGAAGGTAATGTATTGGGTAGGCATCGGGGTAGTTGTTTCTATACCATTGGTCAGCGAGAGGGCTTGGGAATTGCCAGGGGTTATCCGCTTTATGTCAGCGCAATCGATGGAAAGAGAAATAGATTGGTGGTGGGTGAGAAAAAAGATGTTTTTAAAAAAGAATTTATTGCAAAAGATGTACATTTTATCTTGGGGACAATAAACAAAAAGATTGAGTTAAAGGCAAAGATAAGATACAATCACAAGGAAGCAGTTTGTGTAATCCAGCGTTTAAAGAGAAATAGGTTAAAGGTTAAATTTAAAAAACCGCAAGCGGCAATTACGCCGGGACAGTCCGTGGTGTTTTATAAGGGTGAGGTGGTTGTGGGTGGGGGAATTATTGAAAAGGTAATAGATTAGAGATGAAAAAAACTATAGATAGGGAGTTAGAGAATAAAATCAATAAACTTAAAAAGGAGCGCCAGGCAGTAATTTTGGCGCATAATTACCAGCTTCCCGAAGTCCAGGACATCGCCGATTACCGGGGAGATTCTCTGGAATTAAGTCGGATTGCTGCCAAGACCGCTGCAAAGATAGTAGTATTTTGCGGCGTTCATTTTATGGCAGAGACCGCTTCAATTTTATGTCCGGACAAAATGATAATTGTTCCGGATATACATGCAGGATGCCCAATGGCAAATATGATTACCGCTTCTGATGTAAAAAAACTTAAAGAAAAACATCCGGATGCTTTGGTTGTATCTTATGTAAATACTTCTGCCGAAGTTAAAGCAGAATCGGATATCTGCTGCACTTCTACTAATGCCGTAAAGGTAGTGAATTTTTTAAAAGATAAATATAAAGAAATTATCTTTATTCCGGATAAGTATCTGGCAGATTTTGTTGCGAAAAAAACCGGCAAGAAACTAATTTTCTGGAATAGTTACTGCCCTACACATATAAAGATAACTGCTAAAGATATAATTAATAAAAAGATGTTTCACCCGGAGGCAAAGGTAATTGTTCATCCGGAATGTCTGCCGGATGTAGTTGCCTTGGCAGATGAAGTTTTATCTACCGGTATGATGTGTAAATATGTCAAAGAAGTAAAAGCAAAAGAATTTATCATCGGCACAGAAGTAGGTTTGATCTATCGTCTTAAGAAAGATAACCCCGGCAAGGAATTTTATCCTGCTTCTGAGGCAGCGGTCTGCCCGAATATGAAACGCATTAACCTTGAGAAGGTCCTCTGGTCGCTTGAGGAATTAAAAGAAGAAGTAAGGGTTCCCGCACAGATACGCGAAAAAGCCATCAGGCCGATTGAGGAAATGCTTAAAATTTTATGAAGACAATCCCCGTAGTTTATGAAGACCCCTGGCTTTTGGTGGTAGATAAGCCCTCTGGGCTTCTTACTATACCTGCTCCCCAGAAAGAAACCCATACCCTCACCCAGATTTTAAATGAGGAGTTAAGACAGAAAGGTGTATCTTATCGACTCCACCCCTGTCATCGTCTGGATAGAGATACTTCTGGCCTGATTATTTATGCAAAAGGAAAGTCAATCCAGAAACAGATAATGGCAGCATTTAAAAATCAAAAAATCAAGAAAAAATACATTGCCTTTGTGCAGGGACAGCTCAAAAATAGCGCGGGTGAGATTGATAAAAAAATAGACGGTCTTTCTGCTTTAACCCGCTACCGCATTTTAGAGAGAAGGAGAGATTTTAATATTGTAGAAGTAATTCCTTTTACCGGCCGAAAAAATCAAATCCGAATACATTTTAAAAGTATAGGCCATCCGATCGTGGGCGAAGATAAATTCGCCTATCGCCGCGATTTTAAATTGAGGTTTAAGCGGCTTTGCCTGCATGCAAAATCGCTGGAGTTTGTCCATCCCATAACCAAAAAAAATATAAAGATTGAGATAGAATTACCAAGAGATTTAAAAGATTTTATAGGACGTTATCGCCACTAAAAATGTTAAAGTGCATAATATTGGGATTAGTCCAGGGCCTGACTGAGTTTTTGCCGATAAGTAGTTCCGGCCATCTGGTGATTTTAGGAAATATTTTTGGCCTTCAGGGTAGTGAATTATTCATCACGGTTTTCCTGCATCTGGCCACTGCCTTGGCGTTGGTAGTATTTTTTATAAAAGATATTTTCAGGGCAATGCGCGATATTAGATTGCTTATGTTGATTCTCACCGTTACCCTTATTACCGGCCTTATTGCGATAAGTGCAAAGGACTTTTTCGAGAGTTTTTTTTCTAATCCTAAATCAGTAGCCGTTTTTTTATTTATTACCGGTGTCATCCTTATATCTACCATGGCAATGAGAGCCGGAAAGAGGGATATAAAAAAATTAAAATTTATGGATGCGCTTATTTTGGGCGTCACCCAAGGCCTGGCAATTATCCCGGGAATTTCGCGCTCTGGCACTACGCTTTCATTACTTTTATTTAGAAACCTGGATTACGAAGCCGCCTTTAAATTTTCCTTTTTAGCGGCAATCCCGGCAATTGTGGGTGCAGCAATCTTAGAATTTAAAAATTTTCCGGCCATAAAGATAAATAAAATTGATTTAAGCGTAGCCTTTATGATCAGTTTTGTAACCGGTTTATTTTCGCTTTTTATCCTCAAGAAAATAATGATAAAGAGAAAATTTTATTTGTTCGGATATTATTGTATTGCCATTGCTGTAATAACCTTTATTTTTCTTAAATAAAGAATAAAGAGAGGTGAAAGATGCTAGAGGAAAAAATTTTAAATGATTTTAAAGAGGCGATGAAAAATAAGGAGATGATAAGAGTATCAACCTTAAGTTTTTTGCGTTCAGAGATGATGAATGTAGCGATTGATAAAAGGAAGAAGGCCTTAGACGACGGCGAAGTGATGGCGGTGATAAAGAAACAGATTAAACAGCACCGAGATTCTATAGCGCAATTTGAAAAAGGGAATCGTTTAGATTTAGTAGAAAAAGAAAGAAAGGAACTGGAGATTTTAGAATCTTATCTACCCCAACAGCTTTCAGCCGAAACGGTTAAAGGTGTGGTAAGGGAAGTTATTGTTGATACAGCTGCGCAAGGCATGAAAGATATGGGCAAGGTGATGAAAGAGGCAATGGCAAGATTAGAGGGGAAGGCAGATGGAAAACTCGTCAGCGATATTGTAAAGGAATTACTTTCTGGCACAAAATAAACCTTGTCTGGAGATTTTTTAGATGATAAAATTATGTATTAACTTTAAAAAATATAATATTTAATTCCGATGTAGAATCGGCTATTATGCGGAGGGGAAAATGGATGAGATTTTAGAGATTTTAGAAAAAGATGCGCGTATCACACCTGATGAGATTGCCAAGATGACCGGAAAAAGGCCAGAAGCGGTCAGGAAGGCAATAAAACACTACGAAAAAGAAGGGATAATCTTAAAATATAAGACCTTGATTAACAAAGAGTTAGTAAAGGATGAATCTCCCGTAAGGGCCTTGATTGAGGTTAATGTTATTCCCCAAAAGGATGTGGGTTTTGATAAGGTTGCGGAGCGGATATATTCTTTTTCCGAAGTCATTAGCTGCTATCTTATCTCCGGCACCTATGACCTTTTAGTGATGGTGGAAGGCAAAGATTTGCATACCGTAGCCCGATTTGTGGCAGAAAAACTCGCTCCCTTAGAATATGTAAGAGGCACGGTAACCCATTTTCTTTTAAAGAAATATAAAGAAGACGGTGTAGTTTTAAAACTAAAGCGGGAAGAAAAAAGGATAACTATTTCGTATTGATACAATGATTATTTCTAAGAAGGTAGAGCAAATACAGCCATCGGGAATTCGGCAATTCTTTGATTTAGTACTGGGAATGAAGGAGGTTATTTCCTTAGGCGTGGGAGAACCGGATTTTGTTACTCCTTGGAATATTCGCGAAGCAGGCATTTTTGCACTTGAAGAAGGTTTTACTTCTTATACCTCAAATAAAGGACTTTATAAATTAAGATTAATATTACACCAACACTTAAAGCAAAAATTTAATTTAGATTATCGTCCAGACGATGAAATTTTGATTACCGTAGGTGTAAGTGAGGCAGTGGACTTAGTTTTGCGCGCAATTATCAATCCGGGCGATAAAATTATTATCCCTGAGCCAAGTTACGTTTCTTATGGGCCGGTTACTGAACTTGCCGGAGGGATACCGGTATATATTGATACTAAAAAAAGTAATTTTAAATTAATGCCTGATGCTTTAGAGAGGGTAATTGATAAGAAAACAAAGGCCTTGATTTTGAATTACCCCGCAAATCCTACGGGTATTTCCTATACGCAAAAGGAATTGTTAGAGTTAAAAAAAATACTTTCCAAATACCATCTTTTATGTATAACTGATGAAATCTACCACGATTTAACTTATGACTTTGAACATACACATTTCATTACTCTTACCGGTGCAAAAAATATGACGGTTTATCTTGATGGTTTTTCTAAAAGTTATGCGATGACGGGTTGGCGTATTGGTTTTGCTTGCGGACCGAAAGAAATTATTCAGGCAATGACTAAGATTCATCAATACACCATAATGTGCGTTCCGACCATTTCTCAGATGGCCGCCTGTGAGGCATTACAGGCAGGTAGAAAATCAGTTGAGGAAATGAAAAGGGAATACAAAAGAAGGCGCGAATTTATTGTGGATAGTTTAAAGAGGTTAGGCCTTGCTTGTTCAAAGCCCGAAGGTGCTTTCTATGTTTTTCCTTCCATAAAAAGCACCGGTTTAAATTCACTCGAATTTGCCCAAAGGTTATTAAAAGAGCAGCGGGTTGCGGTAGTGCCCGGAACGGCCTTTGGGAAAAATTATGATGATTATGTGCGGATATCTTATGCCTCAAGTTATGAAAATTTAAAAGAGGCAATGGCTAGAATTGAAAATTTTTTAAAAAAAAGTTTGAGGAGAGAAAAACATGAAACCAAAAACAAAGTCTGATGTAATGAAATTGGTAAAGGCAAATAAGGTAAGATATATCCGTCTTTGGTTTACCGATGTATTGGGTTTTTTAAAAGGTTTTACCATAACGGTCGATGAATTGCCCCGTGCCTTAGAAGACGGGATGGGTTTTGACGGCTCATCCATTGAGGGCTTTGCCCGTATAGAAGAATCGGATATGATTGCCAGACCCGACCCTAAAACCTTTGTTATTCTCCCCTGGGAATCGAAGGAACAGCCGGTAGCACGTATGTTTTGCGATATTTATAAACCCGATGGTAAACCTTTTGAAGCAGACCCGCGCTATGTCTTAAAGAAAAATTTAGAGCGTGCCAGGAAGATGGGATTTATTTATTGCGTCGGGCCGGAATTAGAATATTTTTATTTTAATAACCCCAAAAATACGATTATCTTGGATAAAGGAGGATACTTTGATTTGACTCCTTTGGATATTGCCCAAAGCGTGCGGAACGAAACGGTAAGCGCGTTGGAAAATTTGGGTATTATTGTAGAATATAGCCATCACGAAGTAGCATCCAGCCAGCATGAAATTGATTTAAGATATACCGATGCCCTTACGATGGCGGATAATGTGATGACATATAGATTAGTAGTTAAAGAAATTGCCCAAAGCAAAGGACTCCATGCCACCTTTATGCCCAAGCCAATTTACGGGATTAATGGTTCGGGTATGCATACACACCAATCTTTGTTTTATATAAAAAATGGCAAGAATGCATTTTTCGACCCTAACGATAAATTCCATCTTTCAAAAATCGCCAAATCATTCATCGCCGGTCTTCTCAAACATGCCTCAGAGATTACCTCTGTTACCAATCAATGGGTGAATTCTTATAAAAGATTGATTCCGGGTTATGAAGCGCCGGTTTATATCTGTTGGGCGCAGATGAATCGGTCGGCCTTGATTCGTGTTCCCATGTATAAGCCAGGAAAAGAAAAGGCCACGCGCATTGAGTACCGTTCACCCGATCCTGCCTGCAATCCTTATCTGGCATTTTCAGTAATGTTGGCAGCGGGATTAGAAGGGATTGAGAAAAATTATAAATTATGTCCACCCGCTAACGACAACATTTATACCATGACCGAAGAAGAAAGAGAAAGAGCCGGCATTGGATCTTTGCCGGACGATTTATTAGTAGCCACCCGGCTTACGGAAAAAAGCCAATTAGTAAAGGGTGCGTTAGGAGAAAAGGTATTTGAATATTTTATCCGCAATAAAAAAGTAGAATGGGACGAGTATAAAGCACAGGTAACTCAATATGAGATAGATAAATACCTTCCAATTCTGTAAATCCCAAGATGCCTACCAAGATAAGCGAGCAAATTGAAGCCCTCTCAAGGATAAGTAAAGCCATTGTCTCTGAGCTTTATTTAGAGGATATTTTGAAATTAATCGTTACCGTTACTGCCTTTGCCTTGGGCTCAAAGGTATGTTCTTTTATGCTCTTTGCTGAGGAAAGAGCGGCAAGGGTTATTGAGGATACGGAGAATACGGAATTGATAGTGAAAACTAAAGTTATTCAGGAAGAATTAGAAAAGCGCAAAAACTCGTTGAGCACACAAAGGGGATTTTCGCGGGCGGACGAAATTACCGAGGCATTAATTCTGACAGAAGATTTAGGGAAAAAATGAAAAAGATATCTTTGCTTCAACTAAGGGCAAATCATAAAGGTAAAGTGGTAGAGATTCAAGGAGGCATGGGATTACAAAATAGACTTTTACATATGGGTGTTTTTAAGGGTAAAGAGATTACCAAACTTAGTCATTTAGGATTAAGAGGACCGGTAGTGATTAAGGCAGGCAGAACCATTTTGGCCTTAGGTCACGGCATGGCAGCAAAAATTGTTGTGGAGACTGAATGATAAAGAAGATTTATTTAATCGGCAATCCCAATGTTGGAAAAAGCGTAGTTTTTTCGCGGCTGACGGGTGTGGAGGTGATTTCTTCCAATTATCCGGGAACAACGGTAGAAATTACCAGGGGGTATCTTAAACTAGGGGGAGAAAAGGTTGAAGTAGTGGATTTGCCCGGTACATATTCATTGGAGCCGACTTCTACCGCAGAAGAAGTGGCTGTATCTTTATTAAGAGAATACGCAAAAGATGAAATTGTCGTAATAAATATTATTGATGCCACTAATTTGGAGAGAAATTTATTTTTGACTCTCCAGTTGATTGAGGAAGGATTTCCGCTAATTATTTGTTTGAACATGTGTGATGATGCGGTCCACCGCGGTGTCCATATCGATGTATCCAAACTGGAGAAAATTTTAAATGTGCCGGTGATTTCTACCTGCGCAGTAACCGGATTGGGCATAAAGTTGTTGATAGAAAGAATAAAAGAGGCAGTTTCGCGTTCCCGGCCAAAACTCAGCCACCAGCAGCGTTGGATAGAAATAGGCAAAATTGTAGAAGAGGTCCAGCATCTTGAGCACCGTCACCATACTTTAAGAGAACTATTGGAAGATGCCTCCGTGCGGCCATTAAGTGGCCTGATAATCGCTGCCACCGTTATTTTTACGGCATTTAAAATTGTGCGTTTTTTAGGTGAACTGATTATTAATCGGATAACTGATCCGTTTTTTCTTAATCTCTATCAGCCATTATTGGAGAAATTGATTTTCCATTGGCAGGCAAAAAGTTTTTGGTTTCATCTTTTAATCGGAGACCTCATCAATGGAAAGATTGATTTTAAACAATCTTTGGGACTTTTGACTACTGCCCCTTATATTGAATTCGCGATGGTTTTACCTTATCTTTTGTCCTTTTATTTTATTTTAGGTCTTCTGGAAGATATTGGTTATCTACCACGCTTGGCAATTTTATTGGATAATTTATTACACCGCTTGGGAGTGCACGGTTACGCGATTATTCCTGTACTTTTGGGATTTGGTTGTAATGTGCCTGGCATTTTAGCCACGCGGGTTTTAGAATCAAAACGTGAGAGATTCATTGCTTCTGTGCTTATTTCTATCGGTATACCCTGCGTGCCTTTACAGGCAATGATTTTTGGCTTATTGGGAAAATACGGTGGATTTTATGTCAGCGGAGTGTATCTGGTATTATTTTCTTTAATTGTAATATTGGGATTGATTTTAAACCACACCTTAAGTGGCTATAGCCCAGAGTTTCTAATCGAAATCCCTCCTTATCGCTTTCCGCCTTTATTAATATTGATTAAAAAACTTTATTTGCGCATCAGAAGTTTTCTAATCGAGGCCGTACCAGTTGTTTTATTGGGTGTCTTATTTGTAAATATCCTTTTTTATTTTAAATGGCTTAATTTTATAACCACTATATTTACGCCCTTGCTTCAGGGTTTATTTGGTTTACCCAAAGAAGCCATCGCGAGCTTGGTCATTGGATTTTTAAGAAAGGATATTGCAGTGGGTATGCTTATTCCTTTAGGTCTATCAGTAAGACAATTGTTTATTGCCGTAACTCTTCTGGCCATATCTTTTCCTTGCGTGGCCACTTTTGTGGTTTTGTGGAAGGAATTGGGATTTAGGGCCTTGATTAAGGCAACGCTGATAATGATTTTTGTAAGTATTTTGGTGGGCATATTACTAAATTTTGTTATTTTGCCCAAATAAAATTTAAAAAGGAGGTAAGTAATCAATGGAAGAACAGACGGGTAGTAAGGCAAAACACTACGTCACCGCTGCCGAAGATCGCATCCCTCTTTTTCAAAAGATCGTATACAGTATAGGGGCATTTGCGAATACCGCACAGTCGGCTTTTATCGGTCAGATGGTTATTGTTTTAAATTTGGGACTGGGGGTTAATCCGGCCTTAGTGGGTCTGGCAGGAGCCATTCCCCGGATTGTTGATGCTATATCCGATCCCATTACCGGTTATATTTCAGACAATATCCGCACACGGTGGGGACGTCGGAGGCCGATGATATTTTTTGGGGCAATCAGCGGAGGGGTTTTATATGCATTGTTATACCATCTCTATAAGGGGCACAGTGAAAGTTTCTATTTCTGGTATTTCACGATATTACAGTGCCTTTACTTTATCGGATTTACTTGTTTTTCTATTCCTTGGATTGCGCTGGGTTATGAAATGACGCCAGATTATCACGAGCGGACCCGTTTACAAGCAGCCAGTAACCTTGTAGGTCAGTTGCCTTGGCTCATTGCTCCTTGGTGTTGGGCGATTATGCACAACCAAGCCTGGTTTGCCGATGTTGTGGTTGGCGCTAGAGTTTTGGCTATCATCATCGGTAGTGTGATCATCTGTTGTGGCATTCTTCCCGCCATCTTCAATAAAGAGCACTTTCAGAATTTACCCCGGCCGGATGTCAGAGGGGTCTGGAGTGTAATGAAAAAGTTTTTTAAGGGGATTTTTATTACCCTAAAATGCAAGCCATTTCTTAAACTTTGTTTGGCAACGTTGCTTATCTTCGGCGGATTTATGTGTGCTTCTGCATTCACGATTTATGTGGTTTTTTTCTATGTCTTTAAAAACGCAGCAGTGCTTGACCAGGCCTATGCCAGCGGTGGAAAACTCCTTGGTTTCTATGGAACATTTAGCGCCTTGTGTACACTGGGTGTGGTTTCTTTAATCCCTGGGATATCCAGGAAAGTTGGAAAAAGAAATACATTTTTTATTACGATTCCTATTTCGATAGTGGGTTATGCCCTTAAATGGATAGGGTATAATCCCCGTTATCCCTATTTATTGTTTATCGCTGCTCCCTTTATTACCTTCGGCTTAGGGTCGTTATTTACGCTGATGAGTTCAATGGTTGCCGATGTCTGCGATGTGGATGAACTCCAGACCTCAGACCGGCGCGAAGGAATGTATAGCGCGGTGTATTGGTGGATGGTGAAACTGGGGGTAGCGTTATCATCGTTTATCTCAGGAGTTCTTATCAACGCAACTGGTTTTCGGCAGGAATTGGGCCTGGCCCAGTCTGCCAAGACATTATTGTGGATGAGGATTTATGATATCAATATCCCCATTATAACCTCTTTAATTGCTATTTTTATTCTTATGACTTATGAAATCTCCGAAGCCAAGGCTCATGACGTACGCCTGCAAGTGGAAAGACGCAGAGAAGAAAGGCGTAAAGCGCAGATACAAATAGAGGAAGAAAGACGAAGAAAAGAAAGGCGAAGAGAAGCATAATATATTGATTTTTATTTAGGTCTGAATATGAATACCAAAACTGTTATTGCTTTTTGGCTTTTCATTGCCGGGATTATTATTATTTTATTTAATCCGGTATTGGGTATCGCTTTATTTTGTATTTCCCTCTTGCTTTATCAGAAGTCGTCGGCGCCGGCAGAAAAAGACAGGTTCGCAGGAATAAAGATATTTGGCTGGGTAGAAGTAATCGTGGGCGCATTAGGAAGTTTCGTTTTTTTGGCGTCTTTACTGGTTTTGTTAGCGACCACTTTTGGTATGAGAGAGGCCCAGCCGGGAGATTTTGGATTAGTGCCTGCACTATTTTTTTCTATTCCCTTCGTGCCAGCATTTTTAGCCGGGGTAGGAGTTATTAGACGCAAAGCATGGGGAAGAAAAATTAACTCGTTGGGGATACCCATTGTAATTGCTTTATTAGCAGCGTGTTTGTTAGTTTTTTTAATACTTGGTTTAATTTATTTTATTTTGAATGAGCCGCCAAATCTTTTTATTATTGTACACTACATCGCTTTTCTGATTTTAGATGTGGTCATTGCAATAAATTTAATCCTTGCATTTAGACGCTTCTTTAATAGTTTAGTCGTAAAAGAATATTTTAACTTGCAAGAATAACCCTTGAATAAATTTATACGAGTATATATCCGGACTTTTGGGTGTCAGATGAATGTGCGGGATTCGGAGGTGATCGCCGGGCTTTTAAATAAAGCCGGCTATAAGATTGTCGATACCGAGAAAAAGGCGGATGCGGTAATTTTTAATACCTGTTCGGTACGGCAGCACGCGGAGGAGAGAGTTTGGAGTGCCATTGGTCGGCTCAAGCCTGACGTCCTAAACTCTAAGCCCAAAATCATCGGTCTCGTCGGTTGCATGGCCCAAGCATACAAAGAAAAGGCATTTGAGAAGGCAGGGAATATAGATTTTGTAGCAGGCCCCCAAGATATCCACAAGATTCCCCGGATATTAGAGGGTCTTATAAACTCAAAAGTTCAGAATCCAAAACTTTTTGAAAAAAAGATTTGGGAGACCGCTGGCAGCATCCGGCCAGAAGAGATTTATCACTCCGGATACCGCCAAGAGAAGAATCATGCTTATGTGGTTATTTCAGAAGGTTGCGAAAATTTTTGTTCTTACTGCATAGTTCCTTATGTGCGGGGACCTTTGCGTCACCGCGATTATAAAGATATCTTAAAGGAGATAAAGCAAGCAGTTGATTCGGGCATAACCAAAATTACCCTTTTAGGCCAGAATGTAAATACATATCAATGCGGTAATGTTGATTTTGTCAACTTTGTGGAACGCGTTAATTCAGTTAAGGGCCTGGAGGCATTCGGATTTATTACCTCACATCCTAAAGATACAACGCTGGATTTATTTAAGGCCTTAGCCAATTGCGAGAGGTTCAATAAATACTTGCATCTTCCCGTACAGTCGGGCTCGGATAGGATTTTAAAATTGATGAATCGTGGTTATACTAGAGAATTTTATTTGAATCTGGTGGAGGGTTATCGTAAAATAATTAAAAAAGGTAGCTTAAGCACAGACATTATCGTGGGTTTCCCTTCGGAGACAGAGGCGGACTTTCAGCAGACATACGATTTAGTCAGAAGGGTAGAATTTGACAAGGCCTACATTTTTAAATACTCGGTGCGGCCAAATACCAAGGCAGCAGAATTTGTTGACGATGTAGAAAAAAGGGAAAAAGAGCGCCGGCATCAATTGATATTGGATTTACAGAAATCAATCTCAAAAGCAAAAAATGCCAAGAAAGATATTTAATTTGGCAATATTGGTTTATCTGGTTTTATATCCGGCTGTCGCTTCTTACAGCAGCGATTTTCACAATATTAGAGTTAATTTTTTAAAGGGCGATTATAACGCCTGCATTGTTGAAGGAGAGAAGATTTTAATTGATGCATATCACTCCCGCGATGCCGATGAGTTATATTATCTTCTAGCAACAAGTTATCTAAAGACAGGAAATTATCTGCGTGCGGAAGATATCTTTGAAATCCTGATTAAGGAATTTAAGGACTCAAAATTTCGCGATGAGGCCTACATCGGCCTGGGTGATGTATGCTTATTAGAAGGAGATTTTAGTGGCGCAGAAGCGAAATATAGAGAACTCTTAAGGATTAATCCTTCTACAAAATTAATTTCTTTGGTGACTTTGAAATTAGCCCAGGTCATGCTTAAACAAGGAAAATGGGAGGAGGCAAGGCAGTATTTAAATAAATTAAACGAAGATTTTCCTTTGAGTTTGGAGCGCAGATTAGCAGAAAGTTTCTGGAACGATGACTTTTATTTTACCATCCAGGTAGGCTCTTTTTCTGATGCTAATAATGCCAAGAAGCTGAGCCAAAAACTTAACGAAAAGAAATATCCTGCCTATGTAGATGAGTTTAAAGTCAATGATAAGATTACTTATCGGGTGCGCGTGGGAAAATTTAATACACGTCAGGAAGCAGAGGATTTAGCAAAGAAACTCGCTGGTCTTGGTTATCCCACAAAAATATTTCCCTAGGTGAAGTCAGGAAAGCGACTTAAAAAAGTTATTTTTTTAGTCGGGCCAACGGCGAGCGGAAAAAGCGAGATTGCACTGTCTTTGGCGAAAAGAATAGATGCAGAAATTATTTCCTGCGATTCCATGCAGATTTATAAAGGCATGGATATCCTCACCTCAAAACCTCCTAAAAATTTGCTGCGAAAAATCAGGCATCATCTTTTAAATATTAAGTCGCCTCAAGAAGAATTTGATGTGGCCGAATATCGACGTCTTGCCTTAAAAAAGATTAAATTAATTCACCGTAGAGGAAAAATTCCTTTGTTTGTTGGCGGAACAGGTTTTTATATGAGTGTAATCTTGGATGGAATTTTCCCAGGGGTGGGTGCAGATAAGGGCATAAGAAAGAGGTTTTATGCGTACGCCCAAAAATACAGCGCTAAAAAACTTTATGAAAGATTAGAAAAGATTGACCCTGAAGCCGCGACAAAAATTCATCCGCATGACTTAAGGCGAATAGTCCGTGCCTTAGAGGTATATGAAAAGACCGGCAGACCCATTTCTGAATGGCACAAAAAAAGAAGCGGTATCTGGGATAGTTATGATGTAAGGATTTTTGGCATAAAGAGGTCGAAACGCGCACTGATTCGGAGAATAAATGCGCGCGTCGAGAAAATGTTTGAAGTCGGTTTGGTGGATGAGGTGAGAAAATTGTTAAGAAAGAAATTGAGCCGCACTGCTGGTTTTGCCATAGGTATCCGAGAGATAGGAGGATATCTCGGTGGCGAGTATGATCTTAAAGAGGCGAAGAGGCGAATAGAGCATAATACGTGGCTTTACGCGAAGAGACAAATGACTTGGTTTAGAAAGGATGAGAGGATAGAGTGGGTGAGGGTTACCGAAAAGGATACTGGTAAGAAGATAGCCGGGATAATTTATAAACGTTTAAGGTTAAGAGGTTAGAGATAAAGGATGGAGCGCGCACTTTTAGTAACCATCAGGTTTGATTCGGATAGAGATGAGTGGAGAGTTGAGGATTTAAGCAGGGAATTGGAGCAATTGGTTAATTCCTGCGGTGTAGAGATAGTTGACCATGTAGTTACTCGACCAGATAAACCGCAGGCAACTTATTTGATTGGAAGGGGTAAGGCAGAAGAAATTGCGGATATCTGTTACGCGGCGGATATTGACACGGTAATCTTTAGCCATGATTTAAGCGGTACCCAGCAGAGAAATTTAGAAGAAATTATTAGGAGAAAGACCATTGACCGGACACAGTTGATTTTAGATATTTTTGCCCAGCATGCTAGATCTCCAGAAGGGTACCTGCAGGTAGAGTTGGCGCAGTTACAATATCTCTTTCCCCGTTTAATTGGTAAAGGAATTATTTTATCGCGCTTGGGAGGCGGTATTGGCACGCGGGGTCCAGGAGAGCAAAAACTTGAGGTAGACAGACGCCGAATTCGAAAACGCATTGACAAATTAAAAGATGAGTTAAGACAACTTAAGATACACCGCGCCATCATCCGCGGTAAAAGAAAAGAACAACTTATCCCCTCCATCGCCTTGGTGGGTTATACCTCTTCTGGTAAATCTACCCTTTTAAATGCGTTAACCGGGGCACATCAACCTACGCGAGATACTTTATTTACGACCTTGGATCCTCTTTCACGGATATGTCTGCTGCCTAATGGCGAAAAGATCGTCATTTCGGATACCGTGGGTTTTTTGCACCAACTGCCGCATCATCTTATTGAGGCATTTAAGGCAACGCTGGAGGAAGTAATAGAGGCAGACCTTTTAATCCATGTCTTGGACATTAGCCATAAAATGTATCGGCAACACGCCCAGGCAGTTTATGAGGTATTGAAAGAATTAAGGGTGGATTCCAAGCCCATAATTACGGTTTTAAATAAGATTGACCTGTTAGAAGATAGGTCTTGGATTATGCAGGAAGAGAAAGAAATGCCTAATTCCGTGGCAATTTCTGCGAAATTAAAAGAAAACTTAGAGGCACTTCTTAACAAGATTCAGCAAGAATTTAGTTTTCGGCAGGTTACTTTAAATTTGAGGATTCCGCTTAAAAGGATGGATTTAGTGGATTTATTTTATCGCCAAGGCAAGGTGCTTCAGGTAGATTATCAGCAAAAAGGCATAAATATCAAGGTAAATCTTCCAAAACCCTTTGCTTATAAGGTCTTGAAAGACAAAGACATAGAGAAAGTTTATTAGAATATCGAATAATTTTTGTTAGAATATCTTGACAAAACAATTAGAATATAGTATACTTATCTTGGCATAAAGGAGGCGAAAATGCCTTTATTTGATATCCAAATCAGTCCGGATGAGCCGGTTTATGTGATTAGTGTGGTAAGTAAACTTTTGAATATTCCGGTCTGGACCTTGCGCCAATTAGATAAGGTAGGGATTGTGCGGCCAAAAAGGATAGGCAAAAAAAGTCGGCTTTATTCACTTAAAGACATCAAAAAGTTGGAATATGTGCATTATTTGATGCAAGATAAACACGTAAATATCAGCGGCGTCAAGATTATTTTAGAAAAGGAAGAGATAGAATAATTTTTTTGCTTATAAATTAGCAGATGTAAATATAGAGTGCTAATTATAGATTTGCCGGGGAGAGAGAAAAAGGAGGTGAGGGATATGGCATTAATAAAGTGGCAAGGAAAAGAATGGGATCCTTTTCGCGAGTTAATGGATTTGCAACGCGACATTGATAATCTATTTAACGCTTCTTGGGAGAGGTTACCTGCTCGACTTTCGCAAGAAGCGACATGGTTGCCTTCTTTGGATGTTGCTGAAGATAAAGACAACATTGTGATTAAAGTAGACCTACCCGGAGTAAAGCAGTCAGATATTGATGTTTCGGTAAGCGGGGATATTCTTACGATTAAAGGAGAAAGAAAACAAGAACAAGAGATTAAAGAAAAGAAGCTTCACCGTATCGAGCGATTCTATGGTTCATTTAGTCGCAGTTTGAGTTTGCCGGATTTTGTAGATTCTTCTAAGATCTCTGCAGTCTATAAAGACGGCGTTTTGGAGGTAACTTTGCCTAAAACGGAAAAGGCAAAACCAAAACAAATAAAAGTAGAAGTGAAGTAAAGTAAAGATATTCTCTCCTCGGCATTTAAATTTTATAACAGAGAGGCAAAGATGAAATTAGAAAAATTTACCCTTAAGATGCAAGAAGCCATAGAGGATGCTCTTTTCCTGGCGCGGGAATATACCCACCAGCAGATAGAGCCAGAACACCTTCTTTATACCTTGCTAAAACAGGAAGACAGCATCATTATTTCTATTCTGGATAACTTGGGCCTGGCTTCTTTTTCGATTATTAAGTCATTAGAAGAAGAATTGAAAAATAAGCCCAAGGTAAGTAGTCCTCGCCAAGAGGTCTATTTTTCGCAAAGATTAAATAAGGTCCTTATGGATGCGCAAAAAGAGGCAAAAATTTTAAATGATGAATATATCTCAGGCGAACATATACTATTGGCGGAGTTTAATGATATAGAATCTTTAATCTACCGTGAATTTAAAAAAGCAGGCATTGACAAAGAAAGAGTTCTTTTTGCTTTGCAGCAAGTAAGAGGAAACCAGCGTATTACCGATGTCAATCCTGAGGAGAAGTTTAAGCCATTAGAAAGATACGGCCGCGATTTAACCGAACTGGCTAACCAAGGAAGATTAGACCCGGTAATTGGCCGAGACGATGAAATCAGAAGGCTTATTCAGGTAATCTTAAGACGTACAAAAAATAATCCGGTTTTAATCGGCGATGCCGGCGTAGGTAAGACTGCGATTGTAGAAGGCCTGGCCCAACGTATTGTCCAAAAAGATGTGCCAGAGGGCCTGAAGAACAAAAGAATCATTGCTTTGGATTTAGGCAGTCTGGTGGCCGGCACAAAATTTCGCGGAGAATTTGAGGACCGTTTAAAGGCGGTCTTAAGAGAGATTGAGGCGCGTGATGGAGAAATTATCATTTTTATTGATGAATTGCATACATTAGTAGGCGCTGGTAACGCCGAGGGTGCAGTAGACGCCTCCAATATGCTTAAACCAGCGTTAGCCAGAGGCAGTTTACGTTGTATCGGTGCTACCACTTTAGATGAATATCGCAAATATATTGAAAAAGATGCGGCTTTAGAACGCCGATTTCAGCCGATTTATGTGGAACAACCTTCCGTAGAAGACACTATTGCCATTTTGCGTGGTTTAAAAGAGCGCTATGAACTTTATCATGGTGTGCGTATAAAAGACAGCGCCCTGATTGCTGCAGCCACCCTTTCCAATCGTTATATTACGGAAAGGTTCTTGCCGGACAAAGCCATTGATTTAATAGATGAAGCAGCCAGCCGTTTGCGGATGGAGATAGATAGTAAACCCCAGGAATTAGATGAAGTGGATAGAAAAATTATGCAACTGGAGATTGAGCGCCAGGCCTTGCGCAAGGAAAAAGATAAAAGCGCAGCGGAAAAACTCGATATTTTAGAAAAAGAGTTGCGGGCTTGGCAGAAGAAAAGTCAGGATTTATCTATAAAATGGCGGAAAGAAAAAGATTTGATTATTGAGGTGCGCAAGATAAAAGAGGAAATAGAGCAGGCACGTCATGAAGAAAAAGAGGCAGAGAAGAGGGCCGACCTTGCTCGTGTAGCAGAAATCAGATACGGTCGCATAAGAGAATTAGAAAATAAATTAAAAGATTCCACACAAAAATTGGCAGAGTTACAGCGACAAGGTTCTCTTTTAAAAGAAGAAGTAGATGAGGATGATATTGCTGAGGTTGTCTCTAAATGGACAGGGATTCCTTTAACTAAGCTTATGGAGACAGAAACCACTAAATTGCTTAAGATGGAGGAACGTTTGAAGACGCGCCTCGTCGGTCAGGATAAGGCAGTAGAGTTGGTTTCTTCTTGTATCCGCCGTTCGCGCAGCGGTTTATCTGACCCCAATAGACCCAGTGGCGTATTTATCTTTGTAGGGCCGACCGGCGTGGGCAAGACAGAATTGGCCAAGTCTCTGGCGTGGTTTTTGTTTGATGATGAACAGGCATTGGTGCGCATTGATATGTCAGAATATATGGAGAAACACGCGGTCTCACGATTGATTGGCGCACCACCCGGCTATGTGGGTTATGAAGAGGGAGGGCAGCTGACCGAGGCCATTAGACGCCGGCCGTATTCAGTAATTCTTTTTGATGAGATTGAAAAGGCCAGTCCCGAGGTATTTAATTTATTATTGCAGATATTTGACGATGGTCGGCTGACCGATGGTCAAGGTCGGCAGATTAACTTTAAAAATACGGTGATTATCATGACTTCTAATTTGGGTACCGGGCATTTTAGCAGAGACGATAGCCCCGAACAAATTAAGAGGATTGTTCATGAGGAATTGAGAAAACATTTTCGGCCAGAGTTTTTAAACCGCATTGATGAAGTGGTGGTCTTTAATTATTTGGATAAAGAAGATATGGCCAAAATTGTCAATATTCAACTGGATTTAGTCAAGCAGCGTCTGAAACAAACAAACTCTATAGAATTGAATTTTACGGATAAGGTAGTGGCATATCTGGCAGAGGCGGGTTTTGACCCAGTTTTTGGCGCGCGACCCCTTAAGCGCCTCATACAAAAAAAGGTTGTTGATCCTCTGGCAATGGGGATTTTAAATGGTCAAATCCAGCCCCAACATAAAGTTAAGATGGACATAAAGGAGGGCGAAATAATCTTTTCTTGTGTAGACAATTAGCCAGCCGTTGACAAGTTTATTTTTTATGCTATCATAAAAGTTTACGATAAAAAGAGGGTATAATTATGGTAAGAAATATTGATTATGCGCAGAGAAAAAAAGACATTTTAACCTCCACCATTAACAGGTATATCCAAGATGCGGTGCCGGTTGCTTCGGAAGATATTGCCAGGGATTTTGATTTAAGTCCTGCAACTATTCGCAATGTTTTTGCGGAATTAGAAAAAGACGGTTTTTTGACCCATCCTTATACTTCCGGAGGGAGGATCCCTACAAATAAAGGATACCGCTACTATGTGGATTTTTTGCTTTCGCAAATGGAATTATTAGAAGAAGATAAAGAATTTATCGTGAGAAAATACAAAAGCGAGATTAAATGTCTTGAGGATGTGCTGGAGAAAACTTCAGAGATTATTTCGGCAATTACGCATTATACTGGTATCGTTTCTTTACTTGAATGGCAGGATAGATTTTTCTATAAAGGCGTAAGTTTTATTTTAGAGGAACCAGAGTTTCGCGATGCGGAAAGAGTACGGATGCTGATTAAGTTAATAGAGGAGAGGCGGCGTATTCTTGATATCGTTAACCGGGATTTTTGCGGAAACGTAAAGGTTTATATTGGCGATGAACTAGGTCTGCCCGAGATAGAGAATTGTTCGCTGGTGGTTTCGCGTTATTGTATAAATGACCAGCCCTCAGGCCGGTTGGCAGTTTTGGGTCCCAAACGGATGAAATATAGATATACGATTCCTGCGCTGGAGTATATTTCCAATATATTAAACGGCGTACTGACGAGAATTTAAAATGGATAATAAGGCGCAAGATAAAAAAGGAAATCAATCAGAAACTAAAGAAGAAAAGACCATTACCTTGAAAGAGTCCGAATATCTTAAATTAAAAGAAGAGGCGGATAAGGCAAAGGAATATTGGGAAAGGATCTTAAGGCTTCAAGCAGATTTTGAAAACACGCGCAAGCGTCTAGAGAGGGAAAAGCAGGATTTTATAAAGTTTGCTAATGAGGCAATCATTTTAGAATTTTTAAATATTTTGGATGATTTGGAACGTACGGTAAATCTGGCGGAGACAAAACACCAGGATTTGTCTGCTTTTTTAAAAGGTGTAGAGATGATTCTGGCACATCTTTATGAGATGTTGAAGGAGCATGGGGTTAGGCCTATTGAGGCAAAAGGCAAGATATTTGATCCCCATTTACATGAGGCGCTGATGCAAGTAGAAAACAAAGATTTACCTGAGAATACCGTGATTGAGGAATTGCAAAAGGGATACCTTTTAAATGACAGAGTGATAAGGACAGCAAAAGTTAAGGTTTCAAAGAGATAATAAAGGAGGTTGGGTAAGATGGCTAAAGTGATTGGTATTGATTTAGGAACGTCTAATTCTGCTGCCGCAGTAATGGAGGCAGGCAGACCCGTCATTATTCCTTCTGCGGAAGGTGCGGGTGTGGCTTCCGGAAAGGCGTTTCCTTCTTACGTTGCTTTTACCAAAGACGGTCAGCGATTGGTGGGTGAGCCGGCGCGTCGACAGGCAGCCATCAATCCTGAGGGTACTATTCAGGCGGCAAAGCGTAAGATGGGTACGGATTATAAATTTAAGGTCTTTGGTAAAGAATATACGCCGCAGCAAATTTCGGCTTTTATTCTACAGAAAATCAAGCAGGACGCCGAGGTCTATTTAGGCGATAAAGTGGAAGAGGCAGTGATTACCTGCCCGGCCTATTTTGATGATAATCAAAGGACGGCTACCAAGGATGCGGGAGAGATTGCTGGCCTGAAGGTATTAAGAATTATTAATGAACCGACTGCTGCCTGTCTGGCTTATGGCCTTGAGAAAGCAGGCAAAGAATTAAAAATTCTGGTGTTTGATTTTGGTGGTGGGACGCTTGATGTGACGATTATGGAGATGTGGAAAGAGGGCGGTTTTAAGGTTATGGCTACCTCTGGCGATACACAATTGGGCGGCACGGATATGGATAACGCGCTGATTGATTATATTGTCAATCAATTCAAAAGTGATACGGGGATTGATTTAAGAAATGATAAAATGGCAATGCAGCGTCTGCGTGAGGCAGCGGAAAAGGCAAAGGTGGAGTTATCCAGTACTTTAACCACTGATATTAATCTTCCCTTTATTACTGCGGATGCTACCGGGCCAAAGCATCTGACGATGTCAATCAATCGCGCAAAACTGGAAGAGTTAGTTACACCGATTATTGAAAGGTGTCGTGGTCCTTTAGAGCGGGCAATAAAGGATGCGCAAGAGGCCTTTAGAAAAGAGGGCATAGATTTTAGCGGCAGGGATATTGATAAGATTATCATGGTGGGCGGTCCCACGCGCATGCCGATCGTGCAGAAATTTGTAGAGGACTATTTTGGCAAAAAGATTGAGCGGGGCGTTGACCCCATGGAGTGTGTGGCGATGGGTGCCGCGATTCAGGCGGCAATAATTAAGGGTGAAGTGAAGGATGTTTTGCTTTTGGACGTTACACCCCTGTCATTGGGCATTGAGACACTGGGTGGGGTAAATACGCGACTGATTGAAAGGAATACAACCATCCCGACAAGAAAAAGTCAGATTTTCTCAACTGCTGCTGATAATCAGACCGCGGTAACTATCCGCGTGCTTCAGGGTGAACGACCCATGGCCGATGATAATGTGGAACTGGGGAGATTTGATTTGGTGGGTATTCCGCCTGCCCCGCGGGGGGTGCCGCAGATTGAAGTTACCTTTGATATTGATGCCAATGGTATTGTACATGTTTCTGCAAAAGATTTAGGTACAGGCAAAGAGCAGTCCATACGCATTACCGCGCCCAAGAAACTTTCTAAAGAAGAGATAGAAAAGATGGTAAAAGAGGCAGAGAAATTTGCTGCAGAAGATAACAAACGCAGAGAAGAGGTAGAGACCATAAATCAGGCGGACCAGCTTATTTATGTAACGGAAAAATCTTTAAAGGATTTTGGTAATAAAATTAGCCAGAGCGAGCGTCTTGATATTGAGGCAAAGATTAATGATTTAAAGACCGCAATTAAGGATAAAAATATAGAGAGAATTAAAAAGGGTATGGATGATTTGACGCGCGCCAGTCATAAATTAGCAGAAGAGATATATAAACAGCAGGCGCAGAGACAACAAACCGCCCAGGGGCCATCTGCCGAAGAAAAGACAGAAGAACCCAAAAAGAAGGAGAAAGAAGATATAATTGACGCGGAATATAAAGAAGAAGACGAAGGTAAAAAGTAAAATTTTAATTTCTAATTTCTAATGTCAAATGCCGAATAAATTACTAATTTCTTAATGTCTAACTAGCGGGTTGTCTTAGTCATTCGGACTTAGTCATTAGGTATGGTTCTCTCAAATACGATGTCTACGCAGCGCGATTATTACGAAATACTGGGTGTGCAAAAAAAGGCTTCTTTGGATGAGATAAAAAAGGCCTATCGTCAGATGGTTTTGCGTTATCATCCAGATAGGGTCCCTCCTGAGCAAAAGAAAGAAGCAGAAGAAAAATTTAAGGAAGTTTCCGAAGCATATGCCGTTTTATCTGACCCCCCAAAGCGCGCCTTATATGACCAATACGGACACGCGGGCATAGACCAGAGATACGCTTATGAGGATATCTTTAAAGGTGCAGATTTTAGCAGTATATTTGAAGATTTAGCCGAATTTGGTTTTGGCGGTGGGATTTTTGACGAAATATTTGGCGATCTTGGATTTGATATTTTTGGCACCCGTAGCCGGAGGCGTGCGCCAGGTCGGCGAGGCAGAGACATCCAGATTAATTTAGATATAACCCTAGAAGAAGCAGCCCGGGGGACAGAAAAAATAATTACTGTGCCGCGTTATGAGGCCTGTTCAACTTGCGGAGGAACAGGTGTCAAGCCGGGCAGCAAAAAAATTACCTGTCCGCAATGTAAAGGCAAAGGTAGCACAGTAGTTTCCAGTGGCTTTTTCCAGCTTAAACAGACCTGTGCGCGTTGCCAGGGCGAGGGGTGGATAATTCAGACACCTTGTCCTGATTGTCGCGGAGAAGGCCGCATAAGGGTAAGCCGCAAGATTAGGGTAAAGGTTCCCGCGGGTGTAGATACAGGTTCACATTTAAGAATAAGGGGGGAAGGTGAATCAGGACCTGCAGGAAGCGGAGATTTGTATGTGATTATTAATGTCCTGCCTCATAAAGTATTTTCCCGAGAAGGAAACGATATTTTGGTGGAGAAGAGCATCACCTTGACCAAGGCAATATTGGGAGGGGAGGTAGAAGTCCCTACCCTGGAAGGTAAGGTGGAGATGAAAATTCCGCCGGGAACACAGAGCAACCGAATCTTTAGACTTAAAGGCAAGGGTATACCTGATGTGCATGGTCGGGGTCAAGGGGATGAATTAGTAAGGGTAATTGTTGAGATCCCCACAAAGCTTACTGCCGAACAACGCCGGTTAATTGAGGAATTTGCCCGGCTGTCGGGCGAAGAGGTGATAAAAGAAAGTTTTGCCGATAAAATTAAAAGGACATTTCGCTAAAAACAATTATGATTAAGCATCTTTTTAGGGTATAATATATTTTCTAAAAAAAAGGAGTGAGATAATATGCCTACGTATGAATATGAATGTCTTAAGTGCGGTTATCGTTTTGAATTGCTCCACGGCATTAATGCCAAACCAACCCATGCCTGTCCTAAATGTGGAGGCGGTGTAAAGAAACTCATTAGTTCCGGCTCAGGCATAATCTTTAAAGGTTCGGGTTTCTACGCCACCGATTATAAGAAAAAGAACCAGACAGAATCTTGTCCGACAGCAAATAATTCCCGTTGTTTAAGCTGCCCTTCGGCAAAGAAAGACCAGGACTAAATGGCAAAGATAAAACCGTTTTATGCGGTTACTTTTAATCCCCAAAATATTTCTGATCTTTCTACGGTAGTTTGTCCTCCTTACGATGTGATTACGTCTGAGGAGCAGGAGATATATTATAAACTCAGTCCTTATAATCTTATTCGTCTTATCCTTGGCAAAGACACGGCTGAAGAAGACCGGTATAAATCTGCCGCTAGATATTTTAAGGAATGGCTACAGCAGGGAATTTTGATTCAGGAAAAAGAACCGGCGATATACTTTTATAATCAGATTTACCAGATAAAAGGAGAAAGAAAAAATCGGCTCGGCTTTATTGCGCTGCTTAAATTAGACGACGATAAGAATGTTATTTTTCCACACGAATCTACCCGTTTTGAACCAAAGGAAGATAGATATAGATTATTAAAATCGGTAAAGGCAAACTTAAGCCCTATCTTTGTGGTTTTTTCAGATACTGCCCGAATCATCCAGCGTTCGGCTGAGCGCTATCTTAAGAATAATAAGCCATTTATTGATATCGTTGATAGAGAAGGGGTAAGACATCAGGTTTGGAGAATCAGCGATAAAGATACAGTGGATAAGATTGTTTTACCGCTGCAGGATAAACAGATGTTTATTGCGGATGGCCACCATCGTTATGAGGTGGCTTTAACTTTCCGTGACAAGATGAGGAAGGCAGGGCATCTGGATCCTGAGGCAGATTTTAATTATATTATGGCATATTTCACTAATGTAGAGGCAAAGGGACTGACAATTCTTCCCATACACCGCTTAGTAAAGTATCCGCGGGGGTTTAATTTTGATGATTTTAGAAAAGAATTAGAAAAATATTTTGACCTTGAGGAAATAAAAGATAAAGACAAATTTTTCTTCTTGATGCAGAAGGCAGGAGAAAGGCAGAATACCTTAGGTATGTATAAAGACAATAAGTTCTTTTTACTGCGCCTGAAAAACTTAAAAGTGATGGATAGAATTTTGGGGCTGGACAGAATTAAAGAATACAGAAACTTAGATATTACCATTTTTAACTCACTCATCCTAAAAAAAATGCTGGGCATAGATATTGAGGATAAGGATAAGATCTATTTTTCCCATAAAGAAGAAGAGTTAATCAGACAGGCAAATGATGATAAGAATAGCATTTTGTTTCTCTTCAACCCGGTTAAAATAGAGCAACTGATTTCTGTCGCCAGGCAAAAGGAATGCATGCCTTCAAAATCCACATATTTTTATCCCAAGGTCATTTCTGGGCTAGTCATAAATAAATTTAATATGTAATTTATCACACATTAAAAAATGGCGCTATTTGGTAAACCAAAATACACTATTGTCAGGATAAGAAAGAAGGAGATTCCTGAAGGTCTCTGGACCAAGTGTGAAGATTGCGGCACACCCATCTACAATAAAACGCTGGAAGAGAATCTTAAGGTTTGCCCTAAGTGTAATTATCATTTTGTGCTCAGTGCGCCAGAAAGGATAAAATTACTTATCGATGAAGGTACATTTGTGGAATTTGATAAGGATATGTTGCCTCAGGACCCTCTAGAATTCAAAGGGCCGAAGACCTATGCGGAGAAAATAATTCAGGACCAGAACTCCACCGGCTTAAAAGAGGCAGCGATAACAGGAGAAGGCCTCCTTGATAATAAAAGAGTTGCCTTTGCGGTTACCGACTCGCGTTTTATAATGGGTTCTATGGGTTCGGTGGTAGGTGAGAAGATTACGCGCTGTATAGAAAGGGCAGCGGAGAATAAGATTCCTTTAATTATTGTCTCAGGTTCGGGCGGTGGGGCCAGGATGTATGAGGGGATGTATAGTCTTATGCAGATGGCTAAAACCTCTCTGGCCATTGCCCGCTATTCTCAGGTTAGTGGACCCTATATATCCGTACTTACCAATCCTACGATGGCCGGGGTAATGGCTTCTTTTGCTGGTTTAGGCGATTGCATTGTAGCAGAACCCAAGGCCTTAATTGGTTTTACCGGTCCTCGCGTGATTGAGCAGACGATAAAACAAAAATTACCCAAGGGCTTTCAGCGTTCAGAATTTCTCTTGGAACATGGACTTATTGATATGATTGTTGCGCGTAAGAATTTAAAGGCCACCTTAAGCCAGTTACTGGATTATCTTAGCCAAGAGAGTTAAAGCCCTAATGTAAAACCCTAATGATTAATACTGGGGAAGATTTTTATTTTAGATTTTTTGATGAATGATACAGGGTAGATAAGCTATGGCAGAGGTAAGTTTAAGAAACGTCTCTAAGGTCTACAAAGGCGGCATAAAGGCAGTGAGTAAGGTGAATCTGGGCGTAGAGAGTAAAGAGTTCGTCGTTCTGGTTGGTCCTTCGGGATGTGGTAAATCCACAATTTTAAGGATTATTGCTGGCTTAGAAGAGGCCTCTGAGGGTGATGTGTATATCGCAGGTCAGCGCGTAAACGATGTGCCGGCAAAGGATCGTAATGTAGCGATGGTCTTTCAGAGCTACGCCCTTTATCCACATATGACTGTTTTTGAAAATATGTCTTTTGGTTTGAGATTAAGAAGATATCCCAAATCAGAAATTGTGCGAAGGGTGAATGAGGCCGCGGAGATATTAGGAATAAAGCATTTGCTCGGCCGCCGGCCTTTAGAGTTATCAGGCGGAGAAAGACAGAGGGTTGCGGTGGGAAGGACTATCGTTCGCAAGCCCTTGGTCTTTCTTTTTGACGAACCTTTAAGTAATCTGGATGCGAAAATGCGTGTTCAGATGCGCACGGAAATTCATAAACTTCATATACGCCTTCAGACAACTATGGTCTACGTAACCCATGACCAGGTTGAGGCGATGACGATGGGTGACCGGATTGCCGTAATGAAAGATGGCATAATTCACCAGATAGATGAACCGATGAACATATATGACCGGCCGAAAAATAAGTTTGTGGCTGGTTTTATTGGCTCGCCACCGATGAATTTCATTGATGGTCGGATTATCAAGAAAGATACTAAACTTTATTTTGATGATGGGGCAAGGATAAAAGTCAAAATTGTGGAAGATATGTATCCTAAGTTATTGCCTTATTTGAATAAAGAAATTACCCTGGGAATACGTGCCGAAGATATCTATGATCGGTTATTTGTCTCAGTTGCTCCGCCGGAAAATATTGTGAGGGCACATTGCGATGTTTATGAACCCATGGGTTCTGAGGTGCACTTGTTCTTAAGTTCAGGAAAACATACCTTTATCGCCCGGGTCGGCGCATACGACCGACCGCAGATAAATCAAGACATGGATTTAGTTTTTGATATGAGCAAGGTGCATTTCTTTGATAAAGACACCGAAGAAACTCTCATTTAAAGATTTATATTTTATATTAGGATTACCCTTGAAACTTACTTTGTCCAAGATAATTGTTCTTGCCTTTCTTTGTGTCCTCTTTTACATAATCTTACCCATTTTTCTTATATCTAAAATAGTATCGCGCTCTCCATTTTTGGTATCATTTCTTTTCTTTTTGGTCTGCACCTCCATTATTTCTTATTTTGTCTATATGTATTTGAATCGCAGGCGCCTGCTATCCCTAAAGGAACAGGATTTAGAAGAGAACATAAATAAAATATCTTACGATATCCAATGTTTAGAGAAACTTAAGCCCCAACTTCAAAGAAAACTCGGGCGTTATCGCGATTTAAGATTGGTAGTAGAGAAGATAAATAAAGAACTCTCATTGGAGTACGTTGTTGAGACACTCATCTCCCTCGCCTTTGAGATTATCTCTGATAAGAAGGCACTAACTTGTCTTTATCTTATTGACCCATCCACCCATAAGCCGATATTAACTTCCACAAAGAAACAAGATGATTCTGTGGTGATTAAATCTAAGGAAGGCGATATATTTGATTATTGGGTATTAAAACATACGCAACCATTATTAATTGAAGATTTAAGTAAGGACTTTCGTTTTGATATAGAAAAAATTAAAAAGGACCAAGCGCGACCCATTTCTTCTCTCATCGCTGCTCCCTTTGTAAGCGAAGAAAGCGTTTTAGGTATCTTGCGGCTGGATAGCCAAGAAGCGAATTTTTTTAATCAAGACGACCTCAGTTTTTTAAGTACTCTTTGTGATTTGGCTGCGGTTGCCTTGGAAAACGCCCAACTTTATCTTAAGACTGAGGAACTGGCAATTCATGACGACTTAACTTCCCTTTTTACCAAGGGCTATTTTCTGGAGCGTTTAAAGGAAGAATTCCCCCGGGCATTAAGAGAAAAATCGAGACATTCCTTGATGATGATAGATATTGACTATTTCAAGGCCTATAACGACAAATACGGTCATAGCGCAGGAGATGCAATCCTTAAAAATCTCGGCATGATGTTGAATGAATTTTTTGAAGACAGAGATGCAGTGGTCTGCCGTTTTGGTGGAGAAGAATTTGCAGTTTTATTATTTGGAGTTGAGAGGAAAGAGGTGCAAGATTTGGCTGAAAAATTAAGACATAGAATCCAGATGCAAAAGTTTATTATCCGAAGAAAGGAAACTTTCATTACCGTTTCTATAGGAACCGCTACCCTGTCACCAGAAGTTTTAGATGAGCAAGATTGGCTGAAACAGGTCGATACCGCCCTTTACCAAGCAAAGCAAAAGGGAAGAAACCGCGTATGCCATATTTAATTCTTTATTTTATTTTACTTTGGTTTTTGCTTTTTTTCTTTATGAAAAAGATATTTGTCTGGCGTCTTTATTTTGATACAAAGGAAATAGACAAAAAAGGGAACAGGTTAGATGAACTTCAAATGCGGATTTCGCAACTTAAAAAGGATAATGAGTTGATAAGTAAAGAAATAGACCAGACGGTCACACTCTATGAACTTACCAAAAATATGTGCAAGAGTTTAGAGGTGGATGAAATATTTAACATTTTTAAGGACACTATTTACAAATATATAAATAATATAGATGATTGTCGTTTCTTAACTCAAGAAGAAATAGAAAGCATATCCGACGGTGATCAGAAAATCCATTTAGAAATGGATGGCAAAGATTTGGGTTATTTAGCACTCAAGGGTTTAAGAAAAGAGGATGAAGAGAAACTTTCTATTCTTGTCCAGCAATTGCTCTTGGCTGTGAGAAGGGCAGTGCTTTATAAAAAGATACAGGAATTGGCGATAACCGATAGTTTAACCGGTGCGCTGAGCCGGCGTTATTGCCTGGAGAGAATTACCGAAGAAATTGGCCGTTCCCGCAGATTCCAACTTCAATTTTGCCTCTTTATGGCGGATATAGATTATTTTAAAAGATATAATGACCATTATGGCCACTTGGTAGGAGATGCAATATTAAAAGAGATAGTCCAGATAATAAAGGGCAATCTGCGGCATATTGACTTGGTAGCCAGATATGGAGGGGAGGAGTTTCTTATCCTTTTACCCGAGACCTCTAAGGACAACGGGCTTATGGTTGCAGAACGTATCCGGGATAAAATCCAGACGCATACAATCTCGGTCTATGATGAGAAGATAAAGGTTACCGTCAGTATTGGCGTGGCAGGTTATCCGGAAGATGGGATTGGGCTGCAAGAATTGATTGATAAGGCAGATTGGGCATTATATCGCTGTAAAAATACAGGAAGAAATCGCGTTTGCGCACCTGGTCGCTTCTAACCAAAACAAAATAGAGACGCTTTCCTAACACTAATCGGGAAAGTATCTTTAAAGATAAGAAGTGCTTGCAAATAAAACTGAATTAATATAATATAATAAAATATGTCTAAATTTATTATAGGGGTTGATTTAGGAGCAACGAATTTAAAAGTGGCTTTGTTAGATCAGAATTACCAGATTTTGTATAAAAATTTTTACAAAACGCAAAATCTTAAGACCAAAAAGAAAATAATTGATAAGATACAAGAATCTATTCAGGATATCATTTGTAATAAGAAGATTGCCAGAGATAAACTTTTAGGAATAGGCATGGGTGTGCCAGGTCCGGTAGATTATGAGAAAGGAAAGGTGTATTTCTTCCCCAATATCCCGGGGTGGAAAAATGTCCGCCTTAAGACAATTTTAGAAAAGAAAATAAAGTTGCCGGTTTTTGTGGACAACGATGCAAATTTGATGTGTTTGGCAGAGGCACGGATAGGCGCGGCTAAAAAAAGCAAAAATGCCGTCTGTCTTACCTTAGGCACAGGTGTGGGGGGAGGGATTATAATTAATCAACAGCTATATCGCGG
>JAMWDD010000033.1 GCA_023818885.1 Candidatus Omnitrophota bacterium
ATTATCCGTTCCGTCATCATTTTAAACATTTTAAATAACATTTTAAATAAGACCGTTTCTCAATAACTCCTTTATTATTAAAGGGTTACGACAGAACTGTCCCCCGGGGACAGTTCTGTCAGAAATTATTGATATTATTAGGGTTAGGAAGAAACGGTCTTATTTTAACCTTATTTTAACCTCCCTAAAGGAAATGCTTTAATCATGGTATTCTTAATCCAGTCCATTGCCTCCTTCGCAGAAAGCCCCCAGTAGGTTGGACAAGGCGAAAGGACTTCTACCAGAGAAAAACCCACATTGTTCAGTTGATTTAAAAATGCTTGTCTGATTGCGGATTTTGTCTTTAAAACTCCCTGGGGTGAATCCAGGGCAGTGCGTTCAATATATTTTACTCCTGGCAGAATACTTAACATCTCAGAAATCTTCAAAGGCCAACCATGAAGTTCTGCCTGGCGTCCTTTCTGGGTAGTGGTGGTTTTCTGGCCTAAAAGTGTAGTAGGTGCCATCTGCCCACCGGTCATCCCATAAACCGCATTGTTAATAAAAATCACACTTAAATTTTCTCCGCGATTAGCCGCATGAATGGTCTCATTTGTACCAATAGCAGCCAGATCGCCGTCACCCTGATAAGTAAAAACAAAACAATCCGGCCTTAATCTCTTAATCGCCGTAGCCACGGCCAAGGCCCGGCCATGCGCTGCCTCAGTACAATCAAAATCCCAATAATCATAAGCGATAACGGCACAGCCCACCGGGCAGACGGCAATGGTTTTTTCCCGAATACCCAACTCATCAATAACTTCGGCAACAAGACGATGGGCAATACCATGCCCGCAGCCCGGACAATAATGCGTAGATATATTACGCAAGGATTTAGGATGGCGAAAGATCTTTTCCATTTATTTTTTACGAATTATCTCTATTCTTTTAATTATCTCTTCTTCTGAAGGTATTCCACCACCAGCGCGGCCAAAAAAATATACGGGTGCTTTGCCACCAACCGCCAATTTTACGTCTTCCAGCATCTGACCGTAAGACATCTCCACGATAAAAAACGCTTTTACTTTTTTTGCTACCTCGGCGATTATTTTTTCCGGAAAGGGCCACAAGGTTATCGGCCGGATTAAACCTATCTTTATTCCGATTTTATGCATTTTTAACATCGCTGCCTTAGCAATCCTTGCCAGCGTACCATAGGCAACTAAAACAAAATCACAACCCTCCAGATTAAATACCTCATAACGCTGTTCATTCTCTATAATCTTTTTATATTTTGCCTGAAGTTTGAAATTAAATTTTTCCAGTCTTCCTTCCGCCAGATAAAATGAGCGGATGATATTAGGATTTCTGCCCTTACAACCGCTCAATATCCAATGCTTTTTATATTTTTCATATTTGATTTTGGATATTTCTAAAGGTTCCATCATCTGGCCGAGGAGGCCGTCGCCTAAAATAATTGCCGGAGTTCGGTATTTATCGGCTAAAGCAAAAGCCAAGATGGTTAAATTAAAACATTCCTGAATAGAGGCGGGTGCTAAAACCAGGCAATGATAATCGCCGTGCCCACCGCCTTTGGTGGCCTGAAAATAGTCCGACTGGGAGGGTGCAATATTACCCAAGCCCGGGCCACCGCGCATAATATTTACGATTACTGCCGGCAACTCAGCACCTGCCAAATAAGAAATCCCTTCTTGTTTTAAACTGATACCCGGGCTTGAGGAAGAGGTCATCGCACGAAAACCTGCCGCGCTGGCGCCAAAGACCATATTGATGGCAGAAAGTTCGGATTCGGCCTGTAAAAAAACTCCTCCGGCCGGCGGCAATTTTTCTGACATATAGGCAATGAGTTCATTTTGCGGGGTGATGGGATAACCTGCATAAAATTTACAACCGGCAGCCAGGGCGCCTTCCACAATCGCCTCATTTCCTGTAATTAAAACCTTTTTTGCCATAAACTAACTAAACTTTATATACTTCTATGCATGCATCTGGACAAACCAATGCACAAAATCCACAACCCCGACAGGTGCCGTTATCCTGAAAGACCGCGCTATAAAATCCTTTCTTATTCAATTCTTCGCCTAATCTTATCAACTTTTGCGGACAAAATTCCACACACAGACCGCAGGCCTTGCATCTCTCTTTTTGAATGGTGATTTTAGGCATAGACCTTTTCTTTTAAGTATAATTTTATTTTTTGGGCAATGCCTTGACTATCTAAGCCGTATCTACTGAGCAATTCTTGACGGCTGGCAGTTGAGGGAAAATCCTCGGGTAACCCCAAATTTATTATCTTTGTCTGAAGTAGTTGGGCAAGCGTACTGCCAAAACCACCCCTTACCAGGCCTTCTTCTATACTAAAGACACAAGGTGTATCTTGAATCAGCGCAAGGAACATTTTTTTCTCTAAGGGCTTGACAAAACGGCTATTGATGACCGTTAAATCTATGCCCTGTTTGGCTAAAATCTCGCTTGCCTCTAAACTGGGCTCTACCATACTGCCTAAGGCAATAAGTGCCGCATCCTTTCCTTTTTTTAAAACCTGGGGAACACCCAAACTTAAAATATCTTTTTTAAAAGGTAAATCTCTGGCTTTGTCTTTCGGATAGCGCAGGGCTGCCGGCTGATTTAACTCTAATGCAAATTCAAGCATCATCTCCAATTCTTCTTGGTCTGCCGGCGCCATCACGACAAGATGCGGCACCTGGCCTAAATAACCCAAATCAAAAATTCCCTGATGGGTAGGTCCATCTGCGCTTACGAGACCAGCGCGGTCAAGACAAATTACTACTGGCAGTTCCTGTAAAGCCACCTCTTCTATCAATTGGTCATAAGCGCGTTGTAAAAACGTAGAATAAATTGCCACCACCGGCCTTAGCCCGGCCTTGGCTAAACCCGCGGCAAAACAAACCGCATGCGCCTCGGCAATCCCTACATCAAAAAATCTTTCCGGATATTTATCGCGGAATTTATCTAAACCGGTCCCCTCCGGCATGGCCGCGGTAATCGCAACGATCCACTGGTTTTTTTCGGCTAAGGCCAATAATTTATTGCTGAAGATGTCGGTGTAGGTAGGGGCGTCTGTTTTTTTCATCTGACCTGAGGCAATCTCAAAAGGAGGGCTACTGTGGAATTTTATTGGTTCTTTTTCTGCAGGTAGATACCCCTTTCCTTTTTTGGTCACCACATGAATAAGCCGCGGTCCTTTGAGCGAAAAGATATTTCTGAAGGCAGAAATTAAAATCTCACAGTTATGCCCGTCAAAAGGCCCAAAATAGCGAAATCCCAATTCTTCAAAAAATATCCCGGGCACAAACAACCCTTTAAGCCCTTCTTCAAACTTATTGGCTAATTTTAAGAGACGTGAGCCCTTGGGAAGACGGGTCTTGACAAAATTCTCTAAAGATTCGCGAAAGCGGTTATAAATTGGTAGAGAAATGATTTTATTAAGATAATTGCTTAAGGCACCCACATTGGGGGCAATACTCAATTCATTGGTGTTTAAAATGACGATGAGGTCTTCGTTTAAATGCCCGGCATTATTCAAACCCTCAAAACAAAGCCCGCCACTCAATGCCCCATCACCAATAACCGCGACGACTTTAAATGGTTCGTCTTGTGGATTAATTCTCTGACCAGCAACGAGGCCCAATGCCAGAGAAACCGCTGATGAGCTATGTCCGGTAGTAAAGACATCGTATAGGGATTCATCTTTACTTAAAAAAGCACTCAACCCCCCTGCCTGTCTTAATCTATCAAAATCTTTATTCCTGCCGGTGAGAATTTTATGCGCATAGGTCTGGTGTCCTACATCCCAGATGATTTTGTCATAAGGGGCATTTAGGCAATAGTGCAAGGCAATGGTCAGTTCTACCGCCCCTAAACTAGAGGCAAGGTGTCCGCCGGTCCTGGAGACCACCTCAATTATCCGGCTGCGAATTTCCGAAGCCAGTTGCGGCAACTGCTCAATATTTAATTTTTTTAAATCCAGGGGTGAATTTATCTTCTCTAAAAGCATCTAATCTGTTTCTTCCTCCAAGGGTTTTAATTCATATTCGCCTTTTTTATTTTTGGTCAAGACCTCAATTTTTTTCTTGGCATTTTCCAGGCGACTGGAGCAAAGCCGGGAAAGTTCAATACCCTCTTGATATTTCTTCAATGCCTCATCTAAAGACAACTCGCCCTTTTCTAAATCCTCCACGATTTTCTCTAATTTTTTTAATGCCTCTTCAAATTTTATTTCGGCCATCTCTCCTCCCTTGTCTCAGAAAAATTACATAAATGGGTTAAGAAAAATTCCTCTACAATAATTCTTTTACTTCACTAATCACGCTTCCTTTATAAAGTTTTGTTTTTATGATGTCTTTAATTCTTAAGGTACGGCTATCTTTAACAAGCGCCTCTTCAGGCATCTTAAAGGTGATGCTGTAGCCGCGGCTTAAAATATTTAAAGGGCTTAAACTGGCGAGTTTCTCTACTGTTATCCGAAATTCCGTTTCTTTTAATTTTAAAAAATCTCCCACCCGTGCGCCCAACTGCCGGGATAATTCTGCAATTTTATTTTTATGCTGCTTAATCAAGGTAAGCGGATTGAGAAGCAGGAGTTTCTTTATATTGGCGCTGAGGTGGCTGGAATTTAGTTCCAAGATATGTTCTGTCTCTACCTTAAGATGCGCAACCAAATTATGTATTTTATCCTCCAGACCAGAGATGATATCTAAAAAGGCATTGTCTAGGCCTTGGGCCAACATCTCTATCCTATCCCTTAATTCCTCCTTTTTGGGGATGACTAATTCTGCGGCTACCGAAGGGGTGGAGGCACGTTTATCTGCCACTAAATCGGCAATTGTCACATCCCTCTCATGGCCAACAGCGGAAATCACCGGAATCTTAGAATGATAAATTGCGCGCGCCACGATCTCTTCATTAAATGCCCATAAATCCTCAATACTTCCGCCACCCCTGCCCACAATCAAAACCTCTATGCGTTCATTTGGCGCGAGGCTGAGATTAAAACGATTAAGGTCCTCAAGCGCAGCGGCGATATCTTCTTTCGCGGCCTTTCCTTCTACCTGCGTCGGTCGAATAATCAGCTCCACATCGCCAAAACGCCGCTCTAATACCTTTAAAATATCTTTAATTGCTGCACCGGTGAGTGAAGTAACGATGCCGATTCTCTGGGGTAAAAAAGGAAGAGGTCGTTTGTGCTCCTCTGCAAATAAACCCTCTTTTTGTAATTTCTCTTTTAATTGCTCTAAAGCCAGCTGCAATGCACCCAGGCCCTTCGGCTCAATTCTTTCCACAATGATTTGGTATTGACCGCGGCTACCATAGGCGCTGATTTTGCCAAAACAGATTACCTTAAGGCCATCTTCAATTTTAAATTTGAGTTCTTTTGCCACCCGGTTAAACATCGCCGCAGATAAAAGCGCGCCTTCGTCCTTTAAGGTAAAATAAAGATGACCAGAAGGCGGGGCGCTAAAATTGGAAATCTCACCCTCAACCCAGACCGCCGGAAAACTACTTTCCAAGATGAGTTTTATATCCCGGCTGAGTTCGCTGACCGTATAAATATGCGCCGGCTTTAATTCTATGTTTCCTTCAGAAGACACTCTTGGACTATCCTTTCAATCCGCAATTTATCCTTGTCTTTAAGCGAAAGAAATTCAATCCCCGTATCAAATGCATCTGGTTTATTTGGGTCTGGAGAGCCTCTTTTTATCACCCAGACCACCCTGCCCAGGCAATCCAAGGGTGGCTGACCATCCTCTAGATAAATCATCAGTTCTGCTTCGCTAAATTTATCCAGTTCTCTATCCAAAATCACGCACACCCCACCCAGGCCGATATTTTCCGTGTAGGTAACTAATCTTTCCTTGCGTCTTTTTCTCACCACAATAATCTTACAGCGGTAATGCGCGCGGGGGAAACGCCGGCGGTCAATTCCCTGCCACATCAAAAACCTCCTTCCATCTGAATTTGTCCTGCCCTGCTAATCGGATATTTTATGTAAGACAACCAATGCGACGGAATAAGGCCTCAGTATAATGTTCTCTTGAAAATCGCCCGTCAAAATCTTCTTTTCTTCCTTTACCGGTGTAAGTGCACTCGCGGCAGAATTTTCATCCAAGACATAGCAGATATATTTAAATCTACCCCTTATATTTTTTATCTTAAGAGAAATGGAAGAATCCTTTTGCTGGGATTCTCTTGCCTGATAATAAAAATTAGTAAGGTCTTTTAAAAAATTTCTTAATCGCTCGCTTTCATTTAATTCTGCGGGCTGTCCGGTTTTGTTAAGGATATCCTTTAGGTGGTTGGATTTGATGATTTTGGTTAAGAGGTCTTGTTCTCTCCCTGTAAAATTCAAATAGGCGTTCTCTATTGTATTTCTTAGCAAAAAGGGGTCTACATAGTGCCAGAAGAGCAATATCAAATCATCACCCTTTTTAGTCGCCAGGCCATCCACAAATGCATCGCCAGAGGTAAAATGAGGATACCAACTATCTCCTAAAAGGCCAAGATAACGGTATAACCAATAGGTGGCCTTAAGAGATGGGCTTTCTCTGTCGGAGGCAAAATTAGCATGCATTAAACCGCAATTATTTAAGAGATTGCCTTTTGCATCCGCAGCATCCTGTAAAGTATAAAAGATGGCCTTATCTAAAGCCGCAGTATAAAAATTCTTTAGGCGCGCCAAAATAAAACTGGCGCAGGTATATGCCTGGCCACTGCGTTCATCCAAAATTTTGACAGAGTCAAAACCCCAATTCCATTCCGTAACGACTAAATTTATCTTTTCTTTAAAACCAAAATAACCCATCCACTCTCTAATAAGAGAAGTGAGGTTACGATTATAGGCGATGTTTTGTCTTTCTAAATCGGTCTGGGTAGAATAGGCATGCCAACTGATAAAATCCAGCGGCAGATTGTTCTGGGAGCAAAAGCGCATCAAATCATAAATCAAACTCCTTTCCGGGGTAAGGGGACTGTTACCATCAAAATTGTCATACCAGTTACTTACTCCTGGACCGCCTACAGGGATGTTGATATTGTATTGTTTCTCCAGTTCCGCGACTGCCCGGCTTAAGGCGTGATAAAGATTCAAATAATCTTTCTGGGTGCCTAAAAATACCTCTTCATTGGTAGGGTCGTCCCAGAGTTCATACCAGAGATTATATTTTTTATCGCAACTCAATATCTTGATGGTGTCTTTCACTAATTCTTTCCATTTGGAAAAATTCTCCGGGCAACTGCGTTTATCCAAGGTCCGGCCTAAACCAGGCGGAGTGTTGATTAAAGTTAAAATTACCGTTCCTCCTCTATCAGATATTTTCTTAATCACTGCCTCGTAATTCTCGATAAGTTGCTTCTGTTTTTCCTTATCTTTTTCCAACTGACCTATTTGCCAGAAATCCCATTTTAATCTAAATAGTCCCAAAAAACCCAAGTCCTTTTCTAATTTCTCTAAGGCCCTATCCTCCGCCAGGCCAGAAGGCCATGTCGGGTCATTTTCCCTTCCTCCCGCCAGATTAAGATTAACCGAAAATAGAGACGGTAAGGTTTGTGTAGGAGCGCTGGTATCCAAGATAAACTCTACTCCTACCTCCGCACCCTGCCCCAGACCGCAAGAGATAAATACCCAAAAAATAAAGAGGGTAATGCTAACAATCTTCATTACTTTCTCTGTATTCGGACAATAGAGGAGGCCTTGCCAGTTGCGCTATCAATTTCTAAAACCACTCCTTGCAATTGAACATTTGCTTCTGCCACTTCAAAACGCAAAGGCATGCCCGTAATAAACCGGGGGATTACATCTTCTATCCTCCTACCGATTACCGAATCAAACGGACCGCACATTCCCACATCCGTAATATAAGCCGTGCCTTGGGGGAGGATCCTTTCATCAGCGGTTTGGATATGGGTATGTGTACCGACGACAGCAGAGGCCTTTCCATCCAAATACCAACCCAACGCAACCTTTTCCGAAGTTGCCTCGGCATGTATATCTACAATAATTACTTTTGTTTGTTTTTGCAATTCTTCTACTGCCAAGCGGCTCGTCCTAAAAGGGCAATCTATTGCCTGCATAAATACTCGGCCATTTACATTAATTACGCCTACCCCTTCGCCTTGCGCAGTGCGATAAAGCCCGTAACCTCTTCCCGCTGCACCTTGCGGAAAATTCGCCGGCCTTAATAATCTAGTTTCTTTATCCATAATCTCTAATATCTCTCTTTTCTTCCAGATATGGTCGCCGGAGGTAAGCACATCAATCCCGGAATCTAAAAGACGCCGGCATATTGCCGGGGTAATCCCTGAGCCACCCGCGGCATTTTCCGCATTGGCAATCACAAAATTAAGTTGATATTCTTTTTTTAATTCCGGGATGAGGCGACCTACAATTTCTCTACCCGGATTACCTACAATGTCACCAATAAAGAGAATCTTCATTTTACTTGGCATATTCTATTGCCCGCGTCTCCCGAATGACAGTTACCTTAATCTGACCGGGATATTCCATTCCCTCTTCAATTTTCTTGCGGATATCGTGCGCTAAAGTGACTGCCTCGCTATCCGAGATCTTATCTGGCTGGACAATTACCCGGATTTCTCTACCTGCCTGGATTGCATAGGATTTTTCCACGCCCTTAAACAGATTGGCGATTGACTCTAATTTTTCCAACCTCTTAATATAGGTCTCCAGAGTTTCTCTTCTTGCGCCGGGCCGCGCAGCACTGATGGCATCCGCAGCGGCTGCCAAGACCGCATAAACGGTCTGGGGTTGTGCCTCCTCGTGATGTGCCTCAATCGCATGTACGACATCCGCAGATTCTCCGTATTTCTTAGCTAACTCCGCGCCCAAACTGGCATGGGTGCCTTCTACCTGATGGTCTACTGCCTTGCCAATATCATGTAACAAGCCAATCCGTCGGGCAAGACGAAAATCCGCGCCCAATTCAGAAGCCATCACCCCTAAAAGAAAAGCCACCTCTTTGGAATGTTGCAAGGTATTCTGGCCGTAACTGGTGCGGTATCTTAATCTGCCCAGCAACTTGATTAACTCCGGATGCAGGCCATGGATTCCTACATCAAAGGCAGCGCGCTCTCCTTCTTCGCGAATCTTTTCCTCCATCTCCTGTTTAACCTTCTCTACCACTTCTTCAATCCGGCCGGGATGGATACGGCCATCGGCAATGAGTCTTTCTAAAGAAAGCCGGGCAATCTCTCTCCTTACCGGATCAAATCCGGAAAGGGTCACTGCCTCGGGGGTATCATCAATAATTACATCTACGCCGGTAGCCATTTCCAGGGCGCGGATATTACGACCTTCTCTACCAATAACCCGGCCTTTCATCTCATCATTGGGAAGCGTAACGACGCTTACCGTAGATTCTGCGGTGTGTTCCGCGGCAATCCTTTGGATGGCTAAACTGATTATCTCGCGCGCCTTTTTCTCAGAAACACTACGCACTTCCTCTTCTGCTTTTTTTATCATCACTGCTTTTTCTGCGTTTAATTCTTCCGCGACGCGCGCCAGGAGAATCTTTCTTGCCTCTTCAATTGATAAAGAGGATATCTTTTGCAGGCGATTTTTTTCTTCGGTGATTAAATTGGTTAACTGCAATTCTTTTTTCTTTAGTTCTTCCTCCTGATTCTTTAAAAGCCCGAGTTTCTGTTCTAATTCCTTTTCCTTGTTCTCTAAAAAATTGAGCCGACGGTCGACATTTTCTTCTTTTTGAAGCAGGCGTTTTTCTTGCGCGGCTAATTCCTGTCTCCTATCTTTTGTCTCGCGTTCAAAATCCTGGCGCATGCGATATAAAAGGTCCTTTGCTTCTAATTCCACCTGACGATGTCGGTCAAGCGCTTCTCTCTTTGCCTGCTCCAAAATATGGTGCGCCTGGGTCTCGGCATCGGCAATCTTTTTCTCCGCCAGAAATTTTCTTAAATAATAGCCGACAACTATACTGCCTACGCCCACGGCCAATATAATGATTATATTGTTGGTCATTTTTAATCAACCTCCTAAACTGCTAAACTTTTCGATTAGATTAAGTGGTGATTAGTTCTAGGCAAAGACTACTTTATCGACGCGCTCATCCTGAGACGAGAAAGAGATAGAAGGTAAGATCTGGAAATCAAAGGCAAGTCCGATGCGATATGTCTTTTTTGGTAATCTCTTTAGGAAACGGTCGTAATAACCCTTCCCCCTTCCTAAACGATTTCCCTGCCTATCAAAGGCCATACCCGGGACTATTACTACATCCAATTTAGAAAGAGGGACGAATTCTTTTTTTAGTGGTTCATTTATCCCGTAAGGACCCTTTTTAAGTGTTGTCTCTAATCCCATCTTACAGGGAAGGATCTGGCGTTCTTTTACTGAGCACACGGGCACGGCTATCTCTTTACCCATCATCAGTGCTTTTTTAATCATTTCCGCGGTCTTTACCTCTCCATCAAAGTCCAGATAAAACATAATCGTCTTTGCCTTTTTAATCTTCTCTAATCTAAAGAGTTTAGTTAAAATCTTCTCACTTTTTCTTAAACGCTCTTCCTCCTTTTGCTTTCTTAACTTAGAAACTATTTTAATCCTAATCTGCCTCTTTGTCAACCCTGCCTTAACTGTCATGGGTGTGTTCACCTAAATGCCGCTGTTCTAAATGCTGCTTAAGTATCGCGGGCAACTCCTGACCTTTTTTTTGATAATAATCAATTAAAGCTGCCTTTAATGCCTCTTCTGCCAAAACTGAGCAGTGCATCTTTATCGCCGGCAGACCTCCCAAGGCCTCGGCCACCGCTTGGTTAGAAATGCTCAAGGCCTCCTCAATACTTTTTCCTTTTACCAACTCGGTAACCATGGAACTGGTAGAAATTGCCGCACCGCAGCCAAAGGTCTTAAACTTGGCATCGGTAATGATGTTATTCTCAACCTTAATGTACATCCGCATGACGTCCCCGCAGATCGGATTGCCGACATTGCCGATGCCGCTGGCATCAGGGATTTCTCCGACGTTACGCGGATGCAAAAAATGGTCCATTACTTTTTCAGAATAAGGA
>JAMWDD010000034.1 GCA_023818885.1 Candidatus Omnitrophota bacterium
TTGACTCCCGTTTATCCGCATGAGCGACTGGTTTTAGAGACAACCCAGAATGAGATTTCCATGCGGATTATGGATTTATTAACGCCTATCGGGAAAGGTCAGCGTGGTCTTATTGTTGCTCCACCTTACAGCGGTAAAACAGTTTTATTGCAAAAGATTGCCAACGCGATTACGCAAAATAATCCCGACACCATCCTGATCGTCCTGCTTATTGATGAAAGACCGGAAGAGGTTACGGATATGCAGAGACATGTTAAGGGAGAGGTAATTTCCTCTACCTTTGATGAGCCGCCAGACAGGCATGTGCAGGTAACCGAGATTGTGCTTGAGAAGGCAAAGCGACTGGTAGAGCATAAAAAGGATGTGGTGATATTGCTTGACAGCATTACCCGCCTTGCCCGGGCATATAATGCAGTAGTTCCCCATAGCGGCAAGGTCTTATCAGGTGGCATAGATTCCAATGCCTTACAGAAACCAAAAAGATTTTTTGGGGCAGCGCGGGCAGTAGAAGATGGGGGAAGTCTTACTATTATTGCTACCGCCCTTATTGATACCGGCAGCAGAATGGATGAGGTAATCTTTGAGGAATTTAAGGGAACGGGCAACATGGAACTTACATTAGACAGAAACTTATTCCAGAGAAGGATCTATCCCGCCATAGACATCAAACGTTCAAATACCCGACACGAAGAACTTCTGCTTAAACCCGACCAATTACAGAAATGCTGGATTTTAAGAAAGGTCTTAAATGATTTAAATACCGCGGAGGCAGTGGAATTATTGATTGAGAAACTTTCCAAGACAAAGAATAATGAAGAATTCTTAAATAGTATGTACCAGCAATAATCATTAAGAGGAGGAAGAAATGAAAGATAAGATTCACCCTGTTTACAAAGAAAGCACAATTATCTGTGCGTGCGGAGAAGTGATCCATACGCGTTCAACAAAGCCAAATATACGCGTAGAAATTTGTTCAAAATGCCATCCCTTTTTTACGGGAAAACAGAAATTCGTTGATTCTGCCGGAAGGGTGGATAAGTTTATGAAGAAATATAAAACCAAATAACTATATATGCAGGAAAAGTATTTGTCTTTAGAAAAGCGTTACCGGGAACTGGAAGAGTTACTTGCAGATCCTCAGGTTATATCTGACTCAGGTCGGTATAGCCGCTTGGCTAAGGAGTTATCCGATTTATCGCGGCCGGTTTCTTTAATCCGACAATACAAAAAAGTTACCCAGGATATTGAGGATTTAGAGAGTTTATTAAAGGAAAAACACGAACACGATTTTGTAGTGTTGGCAAAGAAAGAATTAGAAAATTTAAACAAACTTAAGACAGAGATTGAAAATAATATTGAATCGGCGTTGGAAGAAAAAGAGGAAGAAACCGATAGGGATATTATTCTAGAAATCCGCGCGGGTACCGGCGGCCAAGAGGCAAGTATATTCGCTGCGGATTTATATCGGATGTATACAAAATACGCTGCCCGCAAAAACTGGACAGTAGAGGTAATGGACAGCCATCCCACGGAACTAGCAGGTTTTAAAGAAATTATTTTTAGCATAAAGGGAAAAGGCGCCTATAAAAGACTTCAATTTGAGAGTGGGGTGCATCGCGTTCAACGGGTCCCCCAGACCGAGGCAGGAGGCAGGATCCACACTTCCACGGCTACCGTGGCAGTGATGGTTGAACCAGAAGAAGTGGAATTACATATCGACCCAAATGATTTAAAGATAGAAACTTATCGTTCCTCTGGCCCGGGCGGCCAACATATGCAGAAGAGCGACTCCGCAGTAAGGATAACCCATAAACCTACAGGTATGGTGGTTGCCTGCCAGGATGAACGTTCGCAGTTAAAAAATAAGAATAAGGCCTTAAGGATCTTAAGGGCAAGGCTGTTAGACCAGAGGCAACAGGAGGAATTACAAAGGTATGCACAACTGCGTAAATCACAGATTGGCAGCGGCGACCGTTCAGAAAAAATTCGCACTTATAATTTTCCTGACCGGCGCGTAACTGATCACCGCATCAATTTTACCACCCATAGATTAGAGGCAATCTTAGATGGCGACTTGGATGAATTATCCGATGCCTTGATAAAGGCAGCCGATGAAAAGAGAAAACAGGCAAAAGCAAAATGAACGAAGCAGAATTATTATTTACCCATTTGCTATCTTGCAATCGCACGCAGTTATATATAGACAGGGAAAAATCTTTAGATAAAGAGAGAAGCATTTTTGTCTCAAACATTCTTAAAAGACGTATAAAAGGTGAACCCCTGCAATATATTTTAGGAAGAGCAGATTTTATGGGTCTAGATTTTTATGTAGATCCCAATGTCTTCATCCCTCGGCCAGAAACCGAACTTCTCGTTGAAACAGCGATTAGAAAACTGCAAACCGTAAGCAATAATTCAGGGCCAATCAATATTCTAGATATCGGCACAGGGAGTGGTTGCATTGCCATCTTTTTGGCAAAATTTATGCCCCGTGCGCAGATCATTGCCACGGATATCTCTTCTTTCGCCCTGGCAGTTGCCCGAAAAAATGCAGAAATACATCGGGTAGAAGGAAGAATTAAATTCATTAATAGCGATTTATTTCAAAACGAAGAACTCTGGGCCATAAACTATGAACTAATCATCTCTAACCCACCTTATATTCCTTCCGCTCAGATAGAGAGGCTTCCGCGGGAGGTAAAATGTGAGCCACGCCTGGCTTTAGATGGCGGAGAAAATGGCCTTGATTATGTTGAACCGATTATCAAAACAAGCCAGCAACTCTTAAAACCACAGGGATTCTTGATTATAGAAATAGGCTGGGGTCAATCTGGCGCGGTTAAAAATCTCTTTGGTAAAAACCGTGCTTTTAATATAATAGAGGTAGTTAAGGATTATAACCAGATAGACAGGGTTATGGTTGCAAAAAAGAGGTAGGTATGGATAAGTTAGTTATTGAAGGAGGAGTGCCCTTAAGCGGCGAAGTAGTTATTTCCGGTTCAAAAAATGCGGTTTTACCTATTCTGGCCGCTACCTTACTTACCGATGAACCTTGCATCATTAAAGGGGCGCCTTTTCTTCGCGATACAAATACGATGCTTAAAATCCTGCGTTCCTTAGGCAAGGACTATTCTTTTCATCGCGATAATATTGTAGTTACATCAAGCAAAACTCATAATTTTGTCGCCGATTATAAACTTGTTTCCACCATGCGCGCATCGTTTTGTGTCTTGGGTCCTTTATTGGGAAAATTAAGGAAGGCAAAGGTTTCTCTGCCAGGGGGGTGCATTATTGGGATAAGACCGGTGGACTTACATCTTAAGGGCTTAAGACAACTCGGTACAGATATTGATATTGAGGGTGGTTATGTAGTAGCAAAGGCAAAGAATTTAAAGGGAGCGTCGATTTATCTGGGGGGTGAATTTGGCTCGTCGGTATTGGCAACCGATAATATAATGATGGCAGCAGTTTTGGCTAAAGGAAAGACCATCATTGAATCGAGTGCCTGCGAGCCAGAAGTAGTAGATTTGGCCGAATTTTTGATAAAAATGGGTGCGAAAATCAGAGGCCATGGCACGCCCACCATTGAAATAGAGGGGGTAAAGGAATTGCATGGTGCAGAACATAAAATTATACCCGATAGAATTGAGGCGGGTACCTTTATGATCGCCTCTTTGATAACAAAAGGGAATATTACTTTAAGGAATGTTAATATTCAGCATCAAAGCGCATTGCTCGATAAATTAAAAGAGGCGGGTGCAACCATTCATAAAGATGGCGACTGTTTGACGGTTACCGCCAAAAGACAGCTGAAGCCGGTAAATGTTACTACCCTTCCGTATCCGGGCTTTCCTACTGATATGCAGGCGCAGATGATGAGTTTGATGAGTGTTACCCCGGGAATTAGCATTATTACCGAAAAAGTGTTTCAGGATAGATTTATGCATGTGGCTGAGCTTAATCGTATGGGCGCACGGATTCAAAGAGAAGGGCCGCATGCGATAATTGAAGGTGTAAAGCGTCTTTCGGGAGCCAGTGTAATGGCTTCGGATTTAAGGGCCTCGGCGTCTTTGGTTTTGGCGGGATTAGTAGCCAAAGGCAAAAGTACGGTTTCCAGGATTTATCACCTTGAACGCGGTTATGAAAATTTTGATGAGAAATTAAGAAGATTGGGGGCGCGCATCTGGAGAGAGAAAGAATGATTTTGGTAATCGATAATTACGATTCATTTACTTATAACCTTGTGCAATATCTGGGAGAACTAGGTCAGGGCCTTCGGGTAGTGCGCAATGATAAAATTCTTCTGGAAGAGATAGCAAGGCTTAAGCCGAAAAAGATTGTTATTTCGCCTGGTCCGGGCAGGCCTCAAGACGCAGGCATATCCTGTAAGGTAATAGAAACTTTTGCCGATAAGATTCCTATTTTGGGAGTTTGTTTGGGTCATCAATGCATAGGTTATGTTTATGGCGCAAAGATTGTTCAGGCAAAGCACCTGATGCATGGGAAAACCTCGCTGATTTATCATAATCAAAAAGGTATATTTAAGGGTATCCCCAATCCCTTTGTTGCTACACGCTATCATTCATTGGTTGTTCAGAGAAAAGGTTTACCGATATCCCTCGAGATTACTGCCTGGACAAAAGACGATAAAGAAATAATGGGCCTAAAACATCGCGATTATCCCCTCTGGGGAGTACAGTTTCATCCCGAATCAATATTGACTAAGTATGGTAAGAAAATATTGGCTAATTTTTTAAAATTATGATTAAAGAAGCGATTGCAAAAATTATCGAAAGAATTGACCTCAGCCGCCATGAAATGGAAGAGGTGATGGAGGAAATTTTAACCGGCAAGGCCACGCACAGTCAGATTGCCTGTTTGTTAACCGGACTGCGCGCTAAGGGTGAGACGGTTGAAGAGATAACCGGCGCAGTAGCAGTTATGCGTCGGCATGTTACGCGGATAGAGATTAAGAAGGAAACAGTTTTGGATACCTGCGGTACCGGCGGGGATAGAAAGGGAACCTTTAATATTTCCACCATCGCTGCTTTTGTCGCTGCAGGTTGCGGGATAGTGGTAGCAAAACACGGCAATCGCTGTGTTTCCAGTCTCTGCGGGAGCGCAGATTTGTTGGAGGAGTTAGGGGTTGATATTAATATGGACGCGGAAAGAGCAAAAATTTGTCTTGAGAAAGTCGGGATTGCTTTTTTATTTGCGCCCAATTTTCATCCGGCAATGAAATTTGCGATGCCGGTGCGTCAGGAAATTGGTATAAGAACAGTTTTTAACCTTTTAGGCCCCCTTACCAATCCGGCCAATGCCATGCATCAACTGGTGGGTGTTTATAGTGCTGAGCGGACGGAAGTGGTTGCCAGGGTATTAAAAAATCTGGGCAGTCGGCATGTATTGGTGGTGCATGGAGAAGATGGATTGGATGAGATTACCACGACCACCCAGACAAGGGTTTCCGAATTAAAGGACGGGAAAATCAGAAATTATATTATTAAACCCCAAGATTTTGGTATAAAATGCACCAAAATAAATAACCTTAGCGGCGGAAATGCTGCTTATAATATAGCGATATTGGAAGATGTCTTGGAAGGAAAGAAAGGTCCAGCGCGAGATATTGTTTTATTAAATGCAGGAGCGGCGATATACGTTGCGGATAAGGCAAAAAATATTTTAGAAGGAATAGAAATGGCTAAAGAATCTATAGATTCAGGCCAGGCGTTGAAAAAACTTGAATTATTACGCCAGTATTCTAAGGAAAAGTAAACCGAGAAGGTATGATTAAGAAAATAATTGCGAAAAAGAAAGAAAGATTAGCAGTTTTAAGACAACAACAAACAGAAGAGGCATTAAAAGAAAGAATCAGCAGGCTACCTCCTACAAGGCCATTTATAGACAGTATCAATAAACCGCGGGTTATCTCATTAATCGCCGAAATTAAGAAGGCAACGCCGGCAGAGGGTATCATAAGGCAGGATTTTAATCCTCAAGAAATCGCCAAGATTTATCAAGAGGCCGGCGCCCAGGCAATTTCCGTCTTGACAGAAGAGGACTTCTTTTTAGGCAGCAATGAGCACCTTACGCAAGTAAGGCAAGCCGTTGATTTACCCATCTTAAGAAAAGATTTTATCTTTGAGGCCTATCAGGTCTACGAGACAAGGGCGATTGGCGCGGATGCCATACTTTTAATTGCCGATTTATTAACTAAGGAAAAATTAACGGAATTACTTAATCTTTCAAAAGATTTGGGTCTTGGTTGCCTAGTTGAGGTGCATACCGAGAAAGAATTGAAAAAAATTCTCACCCTGAAACTACCTTTTGCTCTTGGCATCAATAACCGCAATCTCCATACCTTGGAAGTTGATTTGAAGACGACAGAAAGACTCTACCCCTTAATTCCTAAAGATAGAGTGGTAGTGGTAGAAAGCGGCATTAAAAATTATCAAGATGTTTTATTTTTAAAGATTTTAGGTGTAAATGCTATTCTTGTGGGCAGGGCTTTTATGCAGGCGCAAGATATAAAGAAAAAAATAGAAGAATTAATGGGATGGTGATATTTAGTTGTTTGTTAGTCTTTAATGGTTAAAGTTAAGATATGCGGGATAACGAATTTAGAAGATGCGCAGGTAAGTATAGATGCGGGTTGTGATGCCTTGGGGTTCGTATTTTATAAAAAAAGCCCGCGCTATATTTCGCCTATTGCTGCCTCCAGGATAATTAAAAGGGTATCGTCTGCGGTGATAAAAGTAGGAGTTTTTGTAAACGCAAAAGAGGACACGGTAAGGCGTATTGCGAAAATTTGTTCATTGGATATGTTACAGTTTCACGGCAATGAGTCACCTGAATTTTGCCGAAGATTTAGAAAATATAAGGTCATCAAGGCCTTCCGACTAAAGGATAAAATAGATTTAGAAAAGATAAAAAAATACAAAACATACGCCTATTTATTTGATACCTTTGTCAAATCAAAAATCGGCGGTACCGGCAGGAGATTTAACTGGAAACTGATTAGGCATTTAGGCCAGATAAAGCAGCCGATATTTTTATCCGGCGGCCTCAACGCGCAAAATGTGAAAAAAGCAATTGAAACTGCCCATCCACAGTGGGTGGATGCCTCCAGTTCTTTAGAAAAGTGTCCGGGCAAAAAAGACCCTCAAAAGGTAATAAGATTTATAAACACAATAAAAGCGCGATGAAAAGATGCCCTTATTGTAAAGAAGAGATACAAGATGAGGCAATAAAGTGTCGGTTTTGCGGTGAGTATCTGACGAGAGAATTAAGACAGGAAAAAAGAGCAAAGAGTATTTTTAAGGGTTGTTTCATCGGTTGTTTGTTTATAACGGTGGTTGCGTTTTTGCTTTTTGCTGCCTTGATTTTCTTGGGAGTAATTGTGGCAAGGCATATTTCCAGCAGTATCCACATTGACTTTTCGCATCCTCCGCGCTATTATCCACAAGGATTAGCCGGATGGTTTCAGCAGTTTCTGGATATACTAAAAAGATTTTTAGAGAATTTAAAAGATATATTTAATCAGGGAGGGATGAAAACTTTATGAGTTTACCCGATAAAACCGGTCATTTTAATGGTTTTGGCGGCCGTTATGTTCCTGAGACCCTGATTTATGCGTTGGATGAGTTAACTCAGGAATACGAAAAGGCAAAGAGAGATAAATCTTTCCGCCAGGAATTGGATTATTACCTGAGAAATTATGCGGGTCGGCCCACGCCTTTATATCTGGCGAAAAATTTAAGCAATTATCTGGGCAAGGCAAGAATTTATTTAAAGCGCGAAGACCTTTTGCATACCGGAGCACACAAGATTAATAATACACTTGGTCAGATTATCCTGGCTAAACGGATGAAAAAGACACGCATTATTGCGGAAACCGGTGCCGGCCAACACGGTGTGGCTACGGCAACGGTGGCGGCAATGTTCGGCCTTAAATGCGATATTTATATGGGTGCAGTGGATATGGAAAGACAGAAAATCAATGTCTTTCGTATGAAACTTCTGGGTGCCCGCGTTATCCCCGTACATTCTGGCTCAAAGACATTAAAAGATGCTTTGACCGAGGCATTAAGGGATTGGGTCACCAATGTGCGCAATACCCATTATATTATTGGCTCCGTTGCCGGACCCCATCCGTATCCGGCAATGGTGAGAGATTTCCAGGCAATAATTGGAAAAGAAACAAAACAACAGATAAAAGAATTAGAAAATCGGCTACCTGATTATCTGGTGGCTTGTGTGGGTGGTGGCAGTAATGCCATGGGGTTATTTTATCCTTTCTTTAAAAACAGAGAAGTCAAGTTCATTGGCGTAGAGGCGGCAGGCGAAGGTTTAAGTAGTAACAGACACGCCGCCACCCTCGTTAAAGGCAGTATCGGCGTGCTTCATGGCTCAAAATCTAAACTGCTGCAGGACAAATTTGGTCAGGTGAATATTGCTCATTCTATAGCGGCAGGTCTGGATTATCCGGGCGTTGGGCCAGAGCATACTTATTATCAAAAGATTGGGCGTGCAAAATATGTGGCGGTAACCGATAAAGAGGCCTTGGAAGGGTTTAAATTGCTATCCATTACCGAGGGAATAATTCCGGCGCTTGAGCCGGCGCATGCGATATTTTATCTAAAAAAATTAGTTCCCAAGGTAAAAAAGAATAGTATTATTATCGTTTGTCTTTCTGGCCGCGGAGATAAGGATGTGCATATTGTATCAGAGTTTATGCGTTTATGAGTCGCAGAGAAAAGATTTTTTGCATATAAGAGGGAATTTATTAGATGACAAGAATTGAAGAAAAGTTTAGAGATTTAAAAAGAGCAAGGAAGAAGGCCTTTATTGCTTTTATTACTGCGGGTTATCCGGATTTAAAAACAACTCAGGCGTTGGTTAAAGAACTAGAGAAAAAAGGGGTTGATATAATTGAGTTAGGCGTTCCCTTTTCTGACCCTTTAGCCGACGGGCCGGTAATTCAACGCGCCTCAGAAATATCCTTAAGAAAAGGCACAAATTTACATAAGATACTGCAGATGGTGAAAGAATTACGCTGTGATGTTAAAATTCCTTTGTGCCTTATGTCTTATTACAATCCCATATTTCGTTTTGGCAAAGACAAGTTTTTTAAACTTGCATCTTGCTATGGAGTAGATGGATTAATCATCCCTGACCTTCCTCCCGAAGAAGATAAAAATTTACTCTCTTTAAGCAGAAAAAACAATATCGATATCATCTTATTTATTTCTCCGACGACGACAAAAGAGCGGATAAAATTTATCAGTCATTTAGCCAGAGGGTTTATTTACTATGTTTCGCTTACCGGGGTTACCGGCGTGCGGGAGAGACTTTCCTCAGACTTGATTAAAAATCTTAAAATGATAAGGCAGATTACTCATAAACCCGTTTGTGTGGGTTTTGGCATCTCCCGTCCCCAGCATCTAAGACAGATTTATAAGATTGCCGACGGAGCAATTGTGGGAAGTGCCATTGTGCAAAAAATCAGCGAAAATTTAGGCAAAAGAGATTTGGTAAGAAAGATAGGTAAATTTGTAGAAGACCTGATTAATACCTAAGATGTACTACAAAACAGATTTAGATAATGGCCTTAAAATTATTAGCCATCCTATGCCCAATACGCATTCGGTTGCCTTGGGGTTGTGGTTAAATGTAGGTGGTAGATATGAAAATAAAAAAAATAAAGGCATTGCCCATTTTTTTGAGCACCTGGCATTTAAAGGAACAAAAAAATATTCCTCACGCCAGATTAAAGAATCTATTGAAGGTGTAGGCGGTAGTCTTAACGGTTTTACCTCTGAAGAATTTACCTGTTATTTTGTAAAGATACCCAGCGTTTATCTTAAACGCGCCCTCGATATCCTCTCGGATATGATTTTAAATCCTTGCCTTCCTGCCTCAGAAATAGAGAAAGAAAGGACAGTAATCCTTGAAGAGATAAAGATGCACAAAGATATGCCCCAGAGTTATGTTTATGAACTTCTGGATGAATTACTTTGGCCAGGGCATCCCTTGGGATTGAGTATTATCGGTAATGTGGAGTCCATAATGCGCTTAAGGCGCAAGGACCTGCTAGATTTTAAAGAAAAATATTATACCCTGCCTAATCTTATCATTGCTGCCTGTGGTCAACTGGAGCAGAAAAAAGTTCTCGATTACGCAAAGGAAATTTTTTTTGCTAAAGCATGCAAACAAAAAAATATTTTTTTAAAAGTAGAAGAAAAACAAAGAAAACCCCAGCTAAAGATATTGGATAAAAATACAGAACAGACCCATCTGGCGCTGGGATTCCCTGGATTAAGCCGCAACCATCCAGATAGATACGCCTTGATGCTTTTACATATAATTATGGGAGCAAATATGTCTAGCCGCCTCTTTGACCACATTAGGGAAAGGAAAGGCCTGGCTTATGATATTGGTACGCAGGTTAAATTTTTTCATGATAGCGGGGCGTTCCTTGTGCATGCAGGTATAGACAACAGGAATGTTCCTTTGACAATAAGGCTGATACTTAAAGAGTTGCAGAAGATTAAAAAAGAGGTGGTTTCTGCCGATGAATTAAGACGCGCGAAAGAATTTTATTTAGGACAACTGTTATTGGCATTAGAGGATACCTTAGACCATATGCTTTGGATGGGTGAATATATGGCGGCTGTAGATAAGGTCTATACCTGGCAGGAAGTGAGGAAATTGGTCAACAGGGTTTCTGGGTCTCAGATAAGAGATGTTGCCCGCAATTTATTTAAACAAAACAATCTTTGCCTTTCCCTCATCGGTCCGTTAAAAAACAGCGAAAAAGAGATTAAGCGCTGTCTTGAAATTTATTAAATGTTTCTCTTGATAGGATTAGTAAGTTTAGT